>JAICEG010000177.1 GCA_025924295.1 Vicinamibacteria bacterium | reverse complement strand
TGCGCCGCGTCATCGGGTTTGGCTACTCACAGAGCGGGCGCTTTCTCCGCGAGTTCGTGCGCGACGGCTTCAACCAGGACGAACGCGGCCGGTCCGCGTTCGACGGTCTGCTGATCGCATCTGCCGGTGCCGGCGGCGGCAGCTTCAATCATCGCTTCGCGAGCCCTGGCCAGGCAGGCAACTCGGTCCTGTCGATCTTTCGACCGGTCGACCTCCCTCCGTTCACAGACGATGGCATCCTGGAGAGGGCTTCGAAATCGACGACGGCGCCTCGCATCTTCTACACGTTCTCGTCGACAGAGTATTGGGCACGCGCGGGATCGCTGACGCACACCAACGAAGGCGGCACCGCGGACGCTCCGCTGGCAGCAACGTCGCGTCTCTACTTTCTCGCCGGAACACCGCACGCCTCTGGAGGACTGCCGCCTGCCCCGCAGCAGACGCGCTACGCGCTCAACTTCGCCGATCAACGCTGGGTGCTGCGCGCGCTTCTCGTCGATCTGGACCAGTGGGTGACCGGTGGCACGCCGCCGCCGCCCTCGCGCTACCCGACGATTGCCCGCCGGCAACTCGTGCCGCGAGAAGCCGTCCGCTTCCCGAAGATTCCATCTCTCCCCTTTGCCGACTACATGCCGGGCGTGTGGCGGATGGACTTCGGTGCCGACTATGCCTCGACGAGAGTGATCACGAAGGAGCCGCCCACCCTCGGGGAGCCGTTCTCCGTCCTCGTGCCGCAGGTGAATGCCGACGGCAATGACGAGGGGGGCATTGCATTACCCGAAGTCTCGGTTCCGCTCGGGACGCATACGGGATGGAACGTCTCGACGTTTCCGCTGAGCGGGCTGCGTTACCTGGCCGGGTTGGTCGGCGCGTTTCAACCGTTCGCCCGTACACGGGCCGAGCGCGAGCAGGCCGGAGACTCGCGGCCTTCGATCGAAGAGCGCTACAAGGATCGTCAGGACTACCTGCAGCGCGTGAGACGCGCCGCCGCCGATCTCGTTCGAGAGCGCTTCATGCTCGAAGGAGATGTGGACGACGCTGTGAGCCAGGCCGAGCAGACCTGGAACGCAGTCGTCGGAAAGTAGGCTCTACTTGCGAACGCCTTTCAGGTCCCCTTCCACGATGCGGAAGATCGCGTGATCGACTTGGCCCTTCTGGTCGAGCACGAACTCCATCCTCGCACCGAAGGTGGAAAACGTCGTATTCGATAACGGGATCATCGGCTGCGGGTCCTTCCCGCCGACGTCGAGCAACAACTCGTCACCTGGCAACGTGACGTTCACCGTCGTCACGAAGTTCGGGTCTTCGCTCGAGCGGAACTCGTAAGCGCCCACGTATCGGGCGAGCACGTCGCGCGCAACCTTGACGGCGTTCTTCCTGTCGTCCGATGCCTTGCCGACCATCCGCGCGTGCGACTTCTCGTTCTCGTTGCAGACGTATTCGAGCATGTCGGTGTCGGCCGCGAAGTCCATCTTCACGTCGATCGTCACCATCTTGCTGAACACCGTCGGGTCCTCGAACGTTGCCTTCAATTCGATGTGCCCAATCGACGTGCGGCGGTAGCGTTCCACCATGCGCAAGGCTTCGGTGTGCGGGTGGCCACCGAAGTCGAGCCATGTCGTGTCCTTGAATCCCACGGTTTCGACCACGAGCACGTCGTCCTCCCAGCGGCCAACCGAATACCCCATGAAGCTGGGATGCGGATCGACCGGCAAGGCTCGGCCGTCCAGAAAGATCTGTCGGTGGCTCAAGTTCTCGTACAGGATCGCGATGACACTCGGAGTCTGGATGATCCGGGCCATTCCGGCGGTGCCGAAGATCACGCGATGGCCCTGCGGCAGGCAGTTGAAGGTGGACGGATCGTCCTTCCCGAGATCTTCCATGCGCTGCTTGTACAACGCATCGGCTGACGCGGCGATGTCCCCCGGCTTGAGATCGGCAAGGAGGTTCCCTGCATAGGCGCCGGCATCGATGCGCCAGAGTCCGGACAGATCTGGCTTGCCCTCTACGGTTCTCGGAGCAGGCGCTGACAGGTCAGGCTTCCCGTCGGCAGTGCGCGGGATCCCTTTGGTCGGTTCTTTGAGCCACTGCGCGCCGAGTGGTGAACTCAACACGCACACTGCGACGAGGGTCACGAGCTTCTTCATCGTCGTTCCTCTCCGGCGTCCGGTGGCGGTGTATGCCACAATAGCACCACTTTCGATGTGACGATGCCACTGCGTCGATCGTTCCTGGCGTGTAGCTTCGCGGTCATGCTCACGGCGACCGGCAACCTGTCCGCGCAGTCGGGCGCCACGCGTTGGACGACGCCGTCACCCGCCGAGATCGACGCCATCTTTCCCGACGTCGACGCGCTTTACGTCGACCTCCATCGCAGCCCGGAACTGGGCTTTCAAGAGATCCAGACGGCGGCAAAACTGGCGGCCCGCGTCAAGGCCCTCGGGTTCGATGTCACGACCGGCGTGGGAAAGACCGGCGTCGTCGCGGTGCTCAGAAACGGGCCCGGACCGACGGTGATGCTGCGCACGGAGCTCGACGCGCTTCCCGTCGAGGAAAAAACAGGACTGCCGTTCGCGAGCACGGTCTCGGTGAAGAACGCAGCCGGACAGTCGACGCCGGTGATGCACGCGTGCGGTCACGATCTCCATATGGCGGCGTGGGCCGGCACCGCACGGCTCATGGCCGAGAACCGCACTCGCTGGAGGGGAACGCTGGTCATGGTCGGCCAACCCGCGGAAGAGGGCCTCGGCGGCGCCAGGGCGATGTTGACCGATGGCCTGTTCACGCGCTTCCCGCGGCCCGACTTCGCGCTGTCGCTGCACGACGATGACACGATGCCGGCGGGCACGATCGGCTATCACCCTGGCCTCTTCCGCGCGATGTCCGACAGCGTGACGATCACGGTCTACGGTCGTGGCGGCCACGGCGCGATGCCGCACAACACCGTTGATCCGATCGTGCTGGCCTCGCGCATCGTCCTCTCGCTGCAGACGATCGTGTCGCGCGAGAACAACCCCGTCGATCCAGTGGTGATCACCGTAGGCTCGATTCACGGCGGCACGCAGGCCAACATCATCCCCGATGAGGTACGGCTCCAGCTGTCCGTTCGGACTTACACCGACGAGGTGCGCACGCGTACCTTCGCGGCGATCCGGCGCATCGCCAAAGGAGAAGCCACCGCCGCAGGCGCGCCACGCGAGCCGCAGGTCGACACGCCCGCGCGCGCCAACCCGCCCGTCTACAACGACCCAGCGCTGACGATGAGACTAGCCGGTGCGTTGAAGAAGGGACTCGGCGAATCGGTCGTCGTCGACATGCCGGCGAAGATGACCTCAGAGGACTTCTCCGAGTACGGCCTCGCGGGCGTTCCGTCGGCGTTGTTGCACATCGGGGCCGTCGACCCATCGAAACTTGCTGCCGCGCGGCAGAGTGGCATTCCGGTGCCTGCGCCTCACTCACCGGAATGGGCACCCGAGCGCGAGCCCACGCTCAAAGGCGCGATCCGCGCCGAAGTCACTGCACTTCTCGAGTTGCTGCAGGCACCGTAGTTACCGCACAGCTTCGTGGCATGCGGCATGATGTATGGTCGTAGGCTTCTGAGTGTCGCAGACCGCCGACGAGAAGAATCACCCACCGCGACCACGCAGTCGACCGATCGACTGGTCTCGTCGCCCGCACAGGCACGGATGGCGGCTGCCGTCCGTCGATGCGCGGTCGCGTAAACCCAAAGGCGCCCTCACGGTGTGGGCGCGCCTTCGACGTCTGCTGTGGTCGTGGTGGCCGTGGGCGCTTCTGAGTCTGTGGGGTGTCACCACTGACAGCCTGGGTTGGTCACTGGGCGCCGGTGCCGTCGCCGTGCTCGCCTATCTCACCACACCAGCCGCTCTCCCACCCCGCTACGGGCTGTCACACGAATTCGACATCGAATCTCCGGAATTCCTCACCACGATCGCCGGCGCCAGCAGCACTCCGTTCGTTGACGGCAACGCCATCGAGTTACTGAACAACGGCGACGAGTTCTATCCGAGCATGCTCGACGCGATCAATTCTGCGCGCGTCTCGATCACCATCGAGGCCTATATCTACTGGGCAGGCGAGGTCGGGCTGCAGTTCGCTCAGGCGCTTGCCGATCGCTGCCGCTCCGGAGTGACCGTCAAGATCCTTCTCGATGCGATCGGGTCGGCAAGCATTGGCAAGGATATCCTCGAGACGCTCGAAGACAGCGGGTGCCAGGTTGCCTGGTACAACCCGATTCACTGGTACACGCTGGGACGATTCAACAATCGCACCCACCGCAAGTCGCTCATCATCGATGGACACACCGCTTTCACGGGCGGAGCCGGCATTGCCGATCACTGGCGAGGCGACGCCCGCGGACCGGACGAGTGGCGCGACATGCAGGTGCGCATCGAGGGCCCGGCTGTCAGACCGCTGCAAGCGGGCTTTGCTCACAACTGGCAGCAGACAACCGGCGAACTGCTCAGCGGAGCGGCTTACTATCCATCGATTGAATCGCGGGGGCCGTTCAGCGCGCAGACGCTCATGAGCTCGCCCGAGTCCGGCGGTTCGACCGTCCGCATCATGTACTACCTGTCGATCGTGTGCGCGCGGAAGTCGATCTACATCGCGAACCCGTATTTCATTCCCGATGCTGTCGCGATCGAAACGCTGATAGACGCCCGGCGTCGCGGGATCGACGTCCGCATCATGGTCTCGGGTGATCGGAACGACAACTGGATCGCACGTCAGAACAGCGTGCGTCTGTACGGTCCGCTGCTCGAAGCTGGCATCGAGGTCTTCGAGTACGATCGCACGATGCTGCATCAGAAGACGATGGTCGTCGATGGGGTGTGGCTGACGATCGGCACGACCAACTTCGACAACCGCTCATTCGCACACAACGAAGAGAGCAACGTCTGCGTGTTCGACCACCGCATGGGCGAACAGCTCCACCTGACGTTTCTCGAAGACCAGGCGCAGTGCGAGCACATCGAGCTCGAGACGTGGCGGCGCCGCGGCGTCTGGCAGCGGGCCCAGGAGTTGGTCGCCGCCCTCTTCGAGGAACAGGCCTGAAACCGGCACCCCGGTAATTTTCTGAGCGTCGCGAAAAAGTTCCCACACTGATACGCTCGATCGATTCATACTGGTGGAGACGTCGCGCAGCCAGGCCACACGGCCGTGGTATCGACGTTGCTCTTCCGGCTGTCGCTGGTAGACTGCGAGGCCGCCCATGCCATTGACCCTGCCATCGGTACTGTGCCCCGTCGACTTCTCGGAACCCTCACGCTCGGCCCTGGCGTACGCGGCCGCGATTGCCGATCACTTCGGCGCCCGGTTGACCGTGCTGTCGGTCGACGACCCGTTGCTGACCGAAGTCGCCGCCAGCACTGGACAGATTCCCTCGCTGGCCGACGTCACCTTGCAGGAACTGGAACGCTTCTGCCGGGAGACGTTGACCAACTACGAGTCGGGACCCAAGAAGGTCGAGTTCCGAGTCACCGTTGGAAAGCCGGCCGTCGGCATCCTGCGCGAGGCCGCGGCGATCCGCTCCGACCTGATCGTTCTCAGTGCTCACGGACGAAGCGGACTTCGAAAACTGTTCTTTGGTTCGACTACCGAGCGCGTGCTTCGGGAAACGACGATACCGGTCCTCGTGACGCCGGACGCCAAGCCATCGTCCAAGTCGCTGAGCGAGATCGCGAGTCACATCCACCGCATCATCGTGCCGGTCGATATGACCGACGCCTCGCCCTACCAGCTCAAGGTGTCAGGCGGGCTGGCGGAGGCGATGTCGGTTCCGCTCATCGTGGCGCACGTGCTCGAACCAATCTTCGTTCCCTACCACGTACGATTGGCGATCCCGGGAGCGGAGGCAGCACGTCGCGCGGAGGCCGAAGAAACCCTCTCGCGCCTGGCGACGCGGATCTCACCGCGCGTTCACGTTGAGCCGATGGTGCTGACCGGCGAGCCGTCGGAAGAGATCGTCACGCTCGCCAAGGCGCGACAAGCGGGACTGATCGTCATGGGGTTGCACTCGTCGGGTCTGCTCGGCCCGCGAATGGGTTCCGTCACGTATCGAGTCCTCTGCCGTACCGAAGCGCTCGTGCTCGCATTGCCGCCGGGCCGCGACAGTCAGATGACGTCGACGATCGAATCCTCATCGACACAGGCGACGGCCCGCTGAGCGCTCAGTCCGGCTGAAGCCGGACATACACCTGTTCCTCGCGGTTCAGCTGTGGGTTGGTTCCCAGCCCACGCGGAAAAATCCCCACCAGCCGGGCCGTGTCCGCACAGTCCGTGTGATTTTTGGCCAGATTCGTGTGGTTGTCCCCGTCAGCACGTGGCAGCGGACTTGCCTCTCCTTGGCCAAGGGAGGAAACGATGTTCCGCACGTGGCAGACCCTGGACAGCTTCGCAGCCGATACATGCAGCCGCGACGGCGTGGCGATTGAGGCGCTGCCTGAAGGCGTTACGCTCGTCGTGAAGACGCAGCGTTCGTGCTACCGGGTCGTCGTCGTCGATGGCTCGCAGCGCCTGGTAACAGTGCATGGCGGCGCGTTTCCAGAGCCGACAACGCTGCGGCTGTGCGGCGCAACGGCAGGAGGCAGTGCGGTGAAGGTGGGCTGGATTCTCGTGGGCTTCAGGATGGAGTTCAGCGTCGGCCCGCGACGCATTACCTCGTCAACCGTACACTCCGTCGCGTTCGATCCCGACCAGCGCGAAGAAGACTTCGAGCGCGTCGCCTAGCGCGCAGTCACTACACCTCCACCTGAACGCCCAGTTCCACGACGCGCTCGGGCGGCAGCCGGAAGAACGCCGTGGCGCGCACGGCGTTGCGCGACATCACCACGAAGAGTTTCTCGCGCCACTCCGCCATCCCCCGTCTCGCCGTGACAATGATCGTCTCGCGCCCGAGGAAGTACGTGGTGTCATCCAGGTCCAGGTGGAGCCCCTGCTGCTGCGCCTGGATCAGCGCTTCAGGCACGTTCGGATCTTCCATGAAGCCGTACTGCACGCGGGCGTTGAACATGTCGTGGCCGAGCGGCTGCACGTGCACGCGATCCACGAGAGACACATGTGGAACCTGTGCGGTGGCCACCGTCAGAATCACGACCCGTTCATGCAGGACCTTGTTGTAGCGAAGATTGTGCACCAGCGCCGGGGGCGTGCCCGTTGGCTGGGCGGTCATGAAGACCGCCGTGCCCGGCACACGCTTCGGGCGCACGGCCTCGACTGTTGCCAGGAACTCGTCGAGCGAAATGGCGCGCGCCGTCAATCGCTCGGCGACGAGACGGCGGCCGGTTCGCCACGTGGTCATCAGGATGAAGGCCGTCAACGCGACAGCGAGCGTGACCCATCCGCCCTGAAAGACTTTCAGCGCGTTCGCACCGAAGAACGCCAGGTCGATGACCAGGAACAACGACATCACGACGACCGCCGCGGGCTTCGGCCAGCGCCATCGTTCGGTCATCACGACGTACAACAACATCACGGTGATCACCATCGTCAGCGTGACGGCAATGCCATACGCCGACGCGAGGCCGCTCGAGGAACCGAATCCGATCACGATGAGCACGGTGGCGATCATCAGCGCCCAGTTCACCTGCGGCACGTAGATCTGACCGATCTCGTGCGCGGAGGTCTGTTCGATGTCCAGGCGCGGCGCCAGCCCGAGTTGCATCGCCTGGCGGGTGATCGAGAACGATCCTGAAATCAAAGCCTGCGACGCAATGATCGCCGCGATGGTCGCGATTCCGACGAGCGGCACGAGCGCCCACGAAGGCGCCAGCTGAAAGAATGGGTTGGCCGCCTTCTCATCGCGCAGCAACAGGGCGCCCTGGCCGAGATAGTTCAGGAGAAGCGACGGCAAGACGAGCCCGAACCACGCCAACCGGATCGGCTGCCTGCCGAAGTGGCCCATGTCGGCATAGAGCGCCTCGCCGCCGGTGACGACGAGGAAGACGGCGCCGAGCACGACGAATCCGGTCGCGCCGTTGCTCTCGAAAAAGGCGATCGCATGGCGTGGATCGAACGCGCTCAGCACGACCGGCTCTCGCACGATCCACGCGATCCCAAGCACGGCGATCGTCACGAACCACACGATGACAATCGGGCCGAAGAATCCGCCGACACGGTGCGTCCCGTGCTTCTGTATGACGAACAGACCGACGAGGATGCTGACAGTCAGCGGCACGACGTAGGGCCGGAACAGCGGTGTCACCACCTCCATGCCTTCGACGGCGCTCAGCACGGAGATGGCCGGCGTGATCATCCCGTCGCCGTAGAGCAAGGCAGTACCGAAAATGCCCAGCGCGATCAGCATCGGCCGGCCAACGGCCAGCCGCGCGGTCACGCCCCGCTCGCCCTTGCGGCCCGGCACCAGTGCCGTCAACGCCAGAATCCCGCCTTCGCCCTGGTTGTCTGCGCGTAAAACGAGTGCAACGTACTTCACCGAGATGACCAGGACGAGTGCGTAGATGATCAGCGACAGCACGCCGAGGACGTTCTGGTGTGTGGGCGGAATGGGATGGGAACCGAAGAAACACTCCCGCAGCGCGTACAACGGACTGGTCCCGATGTCGCCGTACACGACACCCAAAGCGGTCAACGTCAGCGGCAGGAGGCGGGTACTGGGGCCGGAGGCGTGGGTAGCGATCCGAGGCGTTGCTGGTGCAGAAGCCGACAGGGAATCAGACAACCATCTTCATTATCGGGTGTCGATCTCGTCGATGCGCCTTCCAGCGGGCGGTACTTATGAACTTTTTACGACTTTCTATGCCGAGCTGCCAAAGCGCGCGTGCTTTCGACTGATGGACAATGGACAAGGTGCCTGGGCATCTCGTGCGGACGCGTGACCTCGTTGTTCTGAGTGCCGGCCTCGCTGCCCTCATCACCACCGGGTTAGTGCTCCGACAGTTGCCGGACATCAGCCCCACCACGGTTGCCCTCGCCTTCCTGCTCGTCGTCCTTGGCACCGCCACCGTCGGCCGCCTTCCGGCAGCGATTGGCGTCTCGCTCGCGGCGATGCTGGCACTCAACTTCTTCTTCCTGCCACCGGTCGGTGCCTTCACGATTGCGGATCCGCAGAACTGGATTGCCTTGTTCGCGTTTCTGGTGGTGGCGGTCATTGCCAGCAATTTGTCGGCGGCGGCGCAGGCGCGGACGCGCGAGGCCATCGCGCGGCGCAACGAGGTCACGCGGCTCTTCGATCTGACTCGAGACGTCCTGCTGACGACTGAGACACGTGGTGCCATCGAGGCACTCGCGCGACAGGTGGCGAGGCGATTCGAGTTGTCGCGCATCGCGATCTGCCTGCCCGTCGACACTGGCTGGCGAATTCATCAAGGCGGTGCCGATGACGTCAGCGTCGACACCGACATGTTGAACATGGCCCTGGCGCGCGCGCGCGGGATCGTCGAGTTCGATGCCCGTCAACGTGCCTACGGTGGTCACGTTCGCATGGTCGGCGAGATCTCGATCGTTCCGCTCCGTCACGGCACCAAGGCGATCGGCCTGCTCGCCGTGTCCTCAGCGACGATCGACATCGGCACGCTCGACGCGGTCGCAGGGGTGGTGGCGATTGCCATCGA
>JAICEG010000176.1 GCA_025924295.1 Vicinamibacteria bacterium | reverse complement strand
TCGGCGCGCGTGGGTCACATCGGGCTGCAGCGGGATGAGGCGACTGCCGTGGCTTCACGGTATTACTCGAAACTGCCACCGAACATCGGCGACAGTCACGTGCTGATGGTCGATCCGATGCTGGCAACCGGCGGCAGTTCGGCAGCGGCCGTCGATCTGGTCAAGGCCGCGGGGGCCCGCAGCATCGCGCTGGTGTGTGTGATCTCGGCGCCCGAAGGCGTCGCGCTGCTGCAGGCGCGGCATCCTGACGTCGAGATCTACACGCCGGTCGTCGACCGCGAACTCAACGCGCACAAGTTCATCGTGCCTGGACTCGGTGATTTCGGCGATCGACTGTACGGCACATAAGGCTTTGGGCCCTAGACTCTCGGCTCTCGGCGACTCTCGGTCCTGGCGAGAGCCCAGAGCCGAAAGCCCCGTGTTGTCCCGTCGTGCTCAGCCGAGTTAGACTGAGAGTTCGGTCGGGCGCGTGGCTCAGCGGTAGAGCATTCGCTTCACACGCGAGGGGTCGGTGGTTCGATTCCACCCGCGCCCACCAACCTTCGCTCACGCCTGCCGACGTGAGCGTGAGCTGCGGTTGGCAGGCCACGCGAAGGGACCAGAACACCCGTCACCTCTACGTCGTGACGCCCCTGTGGTCCAAACATCACTTCATTTCACACGGATTCATATGCGCACAGGCCATCTCGCCTTTTCGTGGCCGGCCGCTCTGTCTTAACGCCCCGTCTCCGAATGACGATAAGGAGAAAGATGCCGCCCAAGAATCCTGATCGTCGGCAAACCTTCCGTACCCTCCACGAGAGCGGCTGCTTCGTCATGCCCAATCCGTGGGACATCGGCACGGCCCGTGTCCTGGCACAGATCGGGTTTCCCGCCATCGCGACGACGAGCTCGGGGTTGGCGTGGTCGCTCGGGCAGAAGGACAACAGCGTCTCGCTCGCCGATACCGTGCGGCATCTCAAGACGATCGCGGAGAGCGTGGACGTGCCCGTGAACGCGGACTTCGAAAGTGGCTTCGCGATCATGCCGACCGACGTGGCGACCAACGTCCTGGCTGCCGTGACCACCGGCGTGGCCGGACTGTCGATCGAGGACTCGACTGGCGACGAAGTGAACCCGCTCTTCGACTTCGAGCTTGCGGTCGATCGCATCCGTGCGGCGCGAAGCGCCATCGATAGCAGCGGCACCGGCGTGCTGCTGACGGCTCGATCCGAAGGGTTCATCGTGGGACGGCCCGATTTGGCGCAGACGATCCGGCGCCTCACGGCGTATGCGGAAGCAGGCGCTGACTGTCTCTACGCACCCGGGATTCGCGAGAAGGACGACATCGCGGCGGTGGTTCGCGCGGTGGCGCCGAAGCCGGTGAACGTACTCGTCGGTACCGACTTCACGACAGTGGCGGAACTCGCTGCGCTCGGCGTCCGGCGGATTAGCGTCGGCGGCGCACTGGCGCGCTCGGCGTGGAGCAATTTCCTCTATGCCGCGCAGGAGATCGCCGAGCACGGGACGTTCGGCCGGCTCGCGAGTGCCGTCCCCTTTCCCGTGCTCAATCGGCGGTTCGGTTCCTCGCCGTAAGTTCCCCGCGTCTACTTACACACGAAGCTCGACGCATCGTTTGTGCTGCCGCTGCCCTTGTAGGTCGCGATCTGCGGATGGGGGCAGAGCGGCCGCGTCATGTCAACGCGGTTGCCGGCGGTGCGTGTCGCCGTCAGCGTCGCGGGCGTCTCACCGGCCTCGCGCCAGCGTTCGAGAGCGGCCATGTAGTTGACCTGATCGGGACCGGGCCCGCCCTGGCAGTGTCCCATGCCGGGCGCCATGAAGAGGCGGATGAAGTCGCTCTGGTTCCCGCCCATCTTCGCCAGCACGCTCTGGTAGTAGTCGATGCTGTTCTGCGGCGAGATCGCGACGTCGTTCCAGCCGTGGTACATCAGGATCTTCCCGCCGCGCGCCTTGAACTTGCTGAGATCCGGGTCGACGGCGTTGATGAACGCCGTCTTCTCATCGACGAACTTGACGTCGCGATCGATGTCGAATTTCTTCCAGTCCCAGTTGGGATCCTGATATGCGAGCTGAAACGAGCCGAGCGCCACGAAGATCGGCTGCGTGGACGTGTCGACGATGGCCGTCCACGACGCTTCGCTGCCGATCGTCTTGCCCGGGAAGATCACCTTGCCGTCGCCAAACTTCGACGGCGCGTACATGCGCTTCACGCTGTCCAGTTGCGCGGGCGTGAGACAACTGCTCGTGTCCTCGCCCTTGCAGGCGAGCGTCGCCGCATCGAACTTGCACGCGTTGGGATTGTTCAGCAGCCCGTCTTTCACTCCGTCCCGTGCATCGCACGCGTTGAGCACCGCCTGATTGAGCATCGTGAGCTTTGCCTGCGGCAGCAATCCTCCCGGGGTCGTCAATGCAGGCACAGCGTTCACCAGGTCGTTGCTGTGCAGGTGCGAGTGATAGTTCGCCGGCGCGCCGGCGACGATGGCATCGAAGTCGTCCGGGAAGCGCTGCGCGGACATCAAGCCCTGGCGGCCGCCGGTCGAGCAGCCATTCCAGTACGAGAGCCGCAGATCCTGATCGTAGAAGGCGTCGATGATCTTCTTCGACGTCACGGCCATTTCATGCACCGCTCGATGCGAGTAGTCGATGACCTTCTCCGGGTGCCCGATGAGCGGGGCTGAGGTTCCTCCCACGTGTCCCGTATCAGTCGATGACGTGGCGTACCCTTCACGCAGCGCAGCGGCCATCGCCGGGTAACTGATGATGCCCGCCCAGCCGCCGTTGCCGACCGCCTGATACTTCCCGTTCCAGCCCTCGGCGGGCAGCCAGACTTCCATCTTGATGTCGGAGTCAGACGAGGGCGCCAGCGTTGCAGCGACGCGGCAGTGTGCCGGCAGCATCAGCGGTGGCGCGGCCGGCGCACCACCTGCGCGTCCCGCGGGCGCGGCGGCTGGCGCGGCTGCCGGCGGCGGACCACCAGCACGCCCTGGCGGCACGAACGCGCCCGCGGCCACGGTCTCGGCCATGGTGATCGTCGTGTTGGGCAGCTTCAGCGATTTCAGGTCGCCGCAAGGTGTGGCCGCGAGCGCCGGGCTCGCGAACGCCAGGCCGGCAAGAGCAATGGCGATGTTCCTCATCATCGTTGTCAGTCTCCATGCCTCTTCAGCGGCCGCCCGACAGCGTCGCCGGCCTGTGAATAGACAAAGAGGACAGCCCGAAGACTGCCCTCTTTGTTGCCTCGAGCGTTGGCGACGAGCGCCGGCTACGAGGGCTTCTTGAGCCCCGCGAGAAGCGCCTGGAGCATCGCTGCGTACTGCTCGTCGCTTGTCGCGAACGCTTTCCGGTAGTCGTCCTCCGACAGCTTGCCGCGCTCGCCGTTGAAGGCGATGCTGGTTCCCGATGAGTCGACGGTGTCGAACGGCTCATTGTTCTCACGTTTGAACTTGAGTCCATTCGCACCGAGATCCATCACGAATACCTTCGTGGCCTGCTCAGAGGCGCTGCTCAAATCGGCGTAGACATCACGATACTGCTTCTGCCCGATCAGATATGTGATGCGGTCCGGTGTCGAGTACTTGGCGCCCACCACCAGGAGCTGACTGCCCTGGAAGTAGAGCGCGGCGACGAACTGATCGGTCCCGTGTCTGGCGGCAACCGCATCCAGCTTCATCTGGTCGAGTAGTTTCGTGAGTTCGGCGGCAACCGCTGCTGACTTGGAGTCCTGGGCGGAAACAGCTGTCGGCACGAGAAGAAGACCCGCGAGGACCATCAGGCGCAGGCCACGAATGGTAATCATCAGACCATCCTCCTCTGGGAATGTGGCGAGTTGTATCACCGCGGGACCCGCAGGTCAAACGAACTGCGGCTCTGCCTTGGAGTCGCTACTCGACGCGCCAGAACCGGATGACGACTTCGGTGGGATATCTCTCGCCGGTGCCGATGAAGATGCTGCGCGTCAGCCATTGCAGTTCGGGGGCGGCGGTCTCGAACTTCGGTACGGTCCGGAAGTATACGGAGGCGGGATCGACGGTCTCGCCCTTCAACAGGCGCTGCATGACCTCAGGAGCCGCGTGGCGGATTCCGGCGTTCTGCACGTAGATCAGGCGCCCGCTGTCGGTCTCGAGGGTGTAGCGCGTATCGAGGTCGCTGAAGCCGTCGGCGCCGATGGTTTGCCAGTCGGCTCCCCCAGCGAGCACGCGGCCCTTGATATTCGGACCCTCGAACGTTCCGCGCAGGATCGGGACGATGCGGCGGAGGCCGCGAGGCGTCTGGCCGACTTCGAGCGGAGGTCCCACTTCGACACGTGCTTCGAATGCGAAGACGAGCCCCGGTGCGGGAGGTTGACGCCGGCTCTCCTGCGCCAACAGCGTAGCCGACGCCAGCAGCATCGCAGACGAAGCGAGCCCCACCGCGACTGCCAGCCGCATCATCAGCACATCAACCGATGAACGAGGCGTGGTCGTCGTCGCCAGGGTCCGGAACGGCGCGCGGGACCGGGCCGATGTTGGGAGCGGTTCGAGGGCGCGGACGAGACTTCAGCTCGCGAAACGCGGTGAAGGCCGCCTTGATGCCCTGGATGATCGCCATGCCGTCGCGAGCGGGTCCGAGAATCGCGCGCTGCACGACACTCATCGTGTCGTCGACACGACGCGCGGCTTCGCCCAGCAGGCGATCGGCACGTTCGACCTGCGCGGTGGCCAGGGCCGCCGCCCGCTTCGCCTCGGCCGACATCTCGTGAAGGTTGGCCATGATCGGGCGGAACTCGTTCTCGAACCTGCGCAGCGAGTCGCCCATCGAGCGCACAGCCCGCATCGTCATCACGATCGCCACGACCTGTCCTGCCGCCATTGCCAGCACGGCAAGGGCGATCAGCCCGAGGAACACCTGGTCCAGTGTCACGCGTCCTGCCCCGTCTCGCGAGACTGGAACTGATCACGTGCGCGATCGAAGGCGGTCGTCAGCGTTTCGCGCTGCTTGTTGAGAATCTCACGCCCCTGACGCGCGGCCTCCGTCGCACGGTCCTTGCCCTCGCGGGCACGCTGATTGAGGAACTCGCGAGTCTCTTCTCCAGTGGCTGGGGCGAAGAGCAGCGCCACAGCCGCACCGGCGATTGCGCCGGCAATGAACGCGACGAACATGCCCCCACCATTGCCCTGCTGCGACATGATGCTTCTCCTCGCGGTCAGAACAGGCTGACCCTCACGTTCAGGTACTTCCTCGGATCCTTCCGGATGTCGGAGACGAGACTTCTCAACTCCACCATCGTACCGTTCATATTCTCATACAACTGTCGGTCGCGAAGCAGCTGGCCGGCGGTGCCATCCCCTTGCTGCAGTCCCGCCATCACCTTGTCGATCCGATCCGAGAGCGAATTGAGCCGGTTGTACAGCTCCGCGTCACTGATCAGTTTCCCGGCCGTGCCCTCCCCCTTGCTGATTCGCCCGGTAATCGAATCGAGGTTCGCGGTGGCAGCCGTCAACGATTTGCTCATCGCGTCGTCGTGGAGCAGCTTGCCAAGACTTCCCTCCCCTGACCGGATCCGGTCGGTTACGACCTGCAGGTTTTCCATCGACGCTTCGAGCGACTTGGCTGCAGCGGGGTTGTTCATCAGCCGCCCGAGCGTCCCGTCGCCCCGGTTGATTCCGCTCGCCACATCCTCGGCCGCCGACACCAGCGCGGTGAGCTCCTGATAGAGGCGGTCATCGGTCATGAACAGCCCCAGCGTGCCACGGCCGGCGCGAAGATCCGCGATCAGTGCCGACGTTTGTTCGATTGCGGCCCCAGCTCGCGTCGTGACGTCACCAATCGAGCCGATCGCAGGCCCGGACCGCACGTAGCCCCACTCGGGAACGGGTGTGCCATCGCTTGCCGCCGTGATGTCGACCGCTGCCTCGCCAAGCAGCGAGACGGAGCCAAGAGAAGCCATTGAGGTCGACGTGATCCGCGACCGATGCTCGCGGTTTACTTCCATGACGACCTCGACCCGATCGCCGATGAAGTTGAGTTCGCTGACAGACCCGACCTCCACGCCCGCCACCCGCACGGGGGCCCCCTCCTTGAGACCGGCGATGTTCGCGAACATCGTCTTGAGCGAGTAGCGCTGCCAGAAGAACCCGCCGGATCCACTGAGCAGGAAGATGAGAGTAGTGGCCATCACGACCGCGAAGATCGACACGAGACCGATCTTCAGCTCTGCCCAGGCGAGAGAACGCGTGCGTGGCATGTCAGGTTCCTCTAAGAAAGAAACGACCTCAAGTACTGATCCTTGGCGGCGCGGAGCTCGGCGGCGTTTCCCTCGAACGCGACGACGCCTTCCTTCAGCATGATGAACTCCGCCTCGTCACACTTCCTGGCATCAGCCGCAACGATCTCGTACCCATCACCTCGACGAACTGCCTCGCGTGTCGCCACGAAGAACGCGTCGCGCAACTGGTGCGTGACGATGATCGAGCTGACGTTCTCCAGGTCGCGCAGCTTGACCATCTCCTCATCGACTGTGATCGCCGTGATCGGATCGAGGCCGGTGGTCGCTTCGTCGTACAGCAGGATGCCCGGCTTGGCCGCCATCGCACGCGCGATCGCGACGCGGCGTCGCTGCCCGCCAGACAACTCCGAAGGCATTCGGTCGATGAAGTCGTTCAGACCGATGAAGCCGAGGACCTCTTCCACCCGCCTGCGGATCTCGTCAGGGGGCATGGTGCTTTCTTCGTAGAGCTTGAAGCCCACGTTCTCCGCCACGGTCAACGAATCGAACAGCGCCCCTTCCTGGAACACCATCCCGAGGTCCATCCGCACCTGCATCAACTCCGTTTCGCTCATGGTGTCGATACGTTCGCCGTTGACGAATACGCTGCCGCCGTCCGGCTTCAGGAGGCCGAGAATGATCTTCAGGATCGTCGACTTGCCTGAACCGCTGGCACCCAGGATCACCTTCGTGTGCCCCCGCTCCAGCGTGAAGCTGACGTCTTTCAACACGACCTTCTCGTCGAAAGCGAGCGACACCTTGTCGACCACGATGACCGGCGCCTCGGCATCCGGTCTCTCCATCGTCGCCACGCTCGAGGGTTGCGTGCTCATTTGCTAATACAGCAACGTGATCATCAGTCGCGTGACGAAGAAGTCGACGGCGATGACGGCCACCGACGAGGCCACGACCGCATTCGTCGTGGCGCGTCCAACACCCTGGGTCCCGCCGCTGGCGCGCAAGCCGACGTGACACCCTATCGTCACGATGACATATCCCAGGCAAAATGGCTTCGCGAGCCCCATCCAGGCATCGTCCAGGTACAGCCCGTCAATGACGGAGGTCCAGTACACACTGGAAGCCACCCGGAGTTGGAAGACGGCAATGAGCCATCCCCCGATGATGCCGACGGTGTCTGAGATCACCGTGAGGACGGGGGCCATGAAGAAGCCGGCCAGCACTCGCGGCACGACGAGCTTGCGGACCGGATCAGTCCCGAGCGCCCTGAGCGCGTTGATCTGGTCGGTCACGACCATCGATCCGAGCTCCGCCGCGATCCCCGATCCGATGCGCCCGGCAAGCATCAGGCCGGTCAGCACCGGACCGAGTTCCTTGACCATCGAGGCGCTGATGAGACGCCCGACGAAGGGGCGTGCCCCGAACTGATCCAGCGTGATCCCGGTCTGCAGCGCGAGCACCGCGCCGGTGAAAAAGCCGGTGAGGAGAACGACCGTCAGCGAGCCGATGCCGATCTGTTCGAACTGCTCGACGACATCGTGAAAGTAGAACGGCCGCGAGAAGACCCCTCGAATCGTCGCGATCTGCAGCCGGACGTATTCCTGAACCTCGAGAACCGCGCCCTTCAACCAGGCATCGAGAAGAGAAAACACTAGCGGCCCGCCGTGTGGCCGGTGAGGCCAAGTTCGCGGTTGCGCAGCGCTTTCAGCCGATCACGGACGTCTGCCGCCTTCTCGAAGTCGAGATTCGCCGCCGCCGCTTTCATCTCTCCTTCGAGACGGGCGATCTCGGCGTCGAGTTCCGCCTGCGTCCGGAACGTCTCCCGTTGGTTGGGCGCTGGTGTCATGTAGTCGCGCTCGTACACGCTGCTCAGCACATCGTCGATCTCGCGGACCACCGACTCCGGGGTGATGCCGTGTTCCTCGTTGTAGGCCGCCTGCAGCGCGCGCCGCCGGTTCGTCTCCGCGATGGCCGACTGCATCGAGGCCGTGCTGGTATCAGCGTACATAATGACGCGTCCGTTGACGTTTCTGGCGGCCCGTCCCGAGGTCTGAATCAGCGATCCGGATGAGCGCAGGAAACCCTCCTTGTCGGCGTCGAGGATGGCCACCAGCGACACTTCGGGCAGGTCCAGGCCCTCGCGCAAGAGGTTGATCCCGACCAGGACGTCGAAGGCGCCACGTCGCAGATCGCGCAGGATCTCCACCCGCTCGAGCGTATCGATATCGGAGTGCAGGTAGCGCACCCGGACACCGAGCTCCTGGTAATACGTCGTGAGATCTTCCGCCATCCTCTTGGTGAGCGTCGTGACCAGCACGCGTTCCTTGTGGGCCGCGCGGTCTCTGATTTCGGCGAGAAGATCGTCGACCTGCCCCCTGACGGGCCGTACTTCGATGGGCGGATCCATCAGACCCGTGGGCCGAATCACCTGCTCGACGACCACACCGCCGGCCTTGGAGAGCTCGTAGGGTCCCGGTGTTGCCGAGACGAACACCACCTGCCTGACCCGCTGCTCCCATTCGTCGAAGTTGAGTGGCCGGTTGTCGAGCGCCGACGGGAGACGGAAACCGTAGGCGACCAGCACTTCCTTGCGCGATCGATCGCCGAAGTACATGCCGCGGATTTGCGGCACCGTCTGGTGACACTCATCGACGATCACGATCGCATCGTCCGGCAGGTAGTCGAGGAGTGTGGGCGGCGGGTAGCCGGGTGGACGACCGGTCAGGTGGCGTGCGTAGTTCTCGATGCCGTGGCAGTAGCCGATCTCGCGGATCATCTCCAGGTCGAACATCGTCCTCTGATGCAGGCGCTGTGCCTCGAGCAGCTTGCCCTCGGACTCGAGCAGCGCACGGTGCTCCTCGAGCTCGCGCTTGATCGACTCGACGGCCATCTTGGTACGGTCTCGCGACGTGACGAAGTGCGACTTCGGGTAGACCGCAACCTTGTCGAGACGGCGGATGACTTTTCCCGTCAGCGGGTCGAACCAGGCAAGCTCGTCGACCTCGTCACCGAAGAGACCGATGCGCAAGGCATGTTCTTCGTACGACGGGACGACTTCGACGATGTCGCCGCGAACACGGAACGTGCCGCGGCCGAACTCCATGTCGTTTCGCTCGTACTGAATCTCGACCAGCTTGCGCAGGATCTGATCGCGATCGATCCGCTGGCCGAGCTCGAGCGAGAGGAGCAGCCCGTAGTACGCCTCCGGCGAGCCGAGGCCGTAGATGCAGGAGACACTAGCGACGATGATGACGTCCCGCCGCTCGAAGAGCGACCGCGTGGCCGACAGCCGCATGCGGTCGATCTCGTCGTTGATCGTGGCTTCCTTCTCGATGTACGAGTCGGTCGCCGGCACATAGGCTTCAGGCTGGTAGTAGTCGTAGTAGCTGACGAAGTACTCGACGGCGTTCTCGGGGAAGAAACGCTTGAACTCCTGATAGAGCTGCGCCG
>JAICEG010000175.1 GCA_025924295.1 Vicinamibacteria bacterium | reverse complement strand
AAGCGTCCGCCCGAGCGTAATCAGGTCCATCGCGTCCTATAGTTTGACGGCAGTTCGGCGGTCCGGTTCCATTCAGCGGGCGCGTGGGTTGACGAGTGCCGGGTAGCGTCGGGCAAAGCTCTGTAGCGTCGCCACGGGGATCCGCCCGTAGCCATCAGTCCCGCTGTAACTCCAGGGCCAGGCGCCCGCATAGCCGGCCTTCACCGCGAACTCGAGGTAGTCGTCGAGTGTCGTCGCCGGCGGGGAGGCACCGGGAGGATGCTGTTCCATCGCGTTGCCGGGGAACTCCCCAAGCACGACCGGCTTCGACATTCCGAGCGAGGCCACGGGCACTCCGAAAACATCAGCATCGCGGCTGGTGTGTCTGATATCCGGATAGGTGTGCACCTGGACGAAGTCCAGCCCGAGCGATTCGTCGTTCCACGCCCACAGGTTGTGCAGGCGAGCGGCGGCCATCGTGCTGAACACGCGCGTGTGCCGGTGGACGATCGCGCTGCACTGAGTGACGAGGTCAGCGAGGGTCTCGAATCGGAGTGGGCGTGCGACGTGCCGGCTCAGGTCGCGCTCCCATTCCTCGACGATGAAGTCGGGCTCGTTCATGAACTCGAACGCGAGTATCGCCGAACCGAGATCCGCGCGTTCGCCTGCGAAACCGTAGCGGCGCACCAACGGCTCCACGACCGATCTGAGCAGCGCCTCGCGGCCCGCCTGGGTGTGGAGGATGTGCGCGCGGCCGTCCGGCAAGCTGGCTTCGAGCAACACACCGCTCGTCGGGTCAGCGATCATGTCGGGAACGCCCTCGAACATCCACCGATGGTCGAGCAACACCAGCACGAGCTGGATGTCGACCCGTGCTGCGATCTCGAGCGCGACATCGATGTCCGTGAAGAGGTGCGAGTCGGGGCCGACGGGCAGGCCGCGTGCGTCGTACTCGATGCCCGATCGGCCGTCGGCAAACACGAACCAGCGGACCACGGTGAATCCGAGCGAGGCCATCTCGAGGAAGTCGCGCGCAATGTCGTGGCGTCGTGTCGACACGCCGAGGTGAGCGCCCCAGACGTTGGCGCCGAAGTCCATGCCGTAATAGACCGTGGTGCCGTCGGTCGACCACGGGTAATTGCAGCCGTGCCAGTACATCAGCGAGCCGGCTGTCCTCGCGATGCCGCGCGCGTCCTGCCGACGCCATCGAGCGTCGTCTTCAGCGCAGAACCTCGTCGCCAGGCGAGCGCCAGAGCACGGCTCGGTTCTGGCCGGACGACGGGGCGGATCGCGAGATGGCTTCGGCGGTTCTCGACGGCACGGGAGAAAACTATCACTGACAGACTTTCAATGTCATTGCGCTATCGCCCTCTGTGGCGCACACTCTCGCGAACGACAGGGCAGCCGGCACGGCCGTGCTAGCTGCCCTGTCAGCCTGGTCTCAACGACAGGAGGATCGAAATGGGCGAGTTGGCGACGGCTTTCGTGGCGCTGGCGGTTGAAGCGGCACGCGTCGGCGACCTCGACACATTGGAGCGAGCTCTGGGTGCCGGGGTGTCAGTCGAGTCGAAAAGCCCCCGCGGCGACTCGTTGCTCACGCTGGCGAGTTCTCACGGGCACCGGCCGCTGGTGAGAGCGCTGCTGGCGCGCGGCGCCAATCCCAACGTACGCGACGCGAAGGGACAGACAGTTCTCTCCGGCGCGGCGTTCAAAGGGTTTGTTGACGTGGCAGAGGCACTCGTCGAGGGAGGTGCCTCCATCAATGGAACTGGTGACGATGGAAGAACGCCGCTGATGATGGCGTCGGCGTTCAATCAGACTGAGATGGTGCGCTGGCTCCGGGCGCGCGGCGCCCACTAGGGCCTAGTCTCCGCCCGACGAATACCACTTCCGCGAGCGGACCTTGAGGTCGGTGTTCCGCGCGCGAATCTCGATGCGGCGCAACCCGCTCGACGCACCGGGCTCGAACGCGATCAGGTACTGGTGACGCAGCTCTTCGAGCAGCTTGTTGGTCGACTGGCTGACCAGTGAAGGACTCGACGCGTAGAAGTAGTCACCGCCGGTCGCACGGGCGAGCTCGAACAGGGCATTGCGCTGCTCGGGGCCGTTCGGGGTGCCTGGCGAAGGCAGCGGGTTCAGTTCACCCACGGCAAACACGTACACCGGCACGTCAATCGTGCTCGAGATCCAGGCGACTTCTTCAGGTGTGTACGAGCTGGCGTTGTCGGCACCGTCGGTGATCACCACCACGGCCCGGCGGTTCTGCGTTCGATTGGCCACCACGGCAGCCGTGCCGGCGATGGCGTCATAGATGGAGGTTGAACCGAACGCCTCCACCTCTCCCAGCCCCGATCGAATCCGATCGAACTCTTGTGTGAACTCGCGCAGCGTCAGCAGGCGCGTATCGAAGCTCATGAGCGCCGCGAGGTCATGATCGCGACGCAGATTGGCAAGAATCATCTCGCAGATCTGTTGCGACGAAACCGTGGCCGAGCCTAGCCGCATGCTGCCGCTCCCGTCGACCAGCAGGGCGACACTGGCGGGCGACTGATCGTCGGTCTGCATGTCCACAATTGCTCGTGGGTGACCGGCGTCGGTGACGACGAGATCCTTGGGTGTCAACGTACGGACAACGCGACCCTTCTTGTCGCGGACGACAGCGGTGACCGAGACAAGGTCGACACTGGACTTGAAGGTCGCCTGCGGCTGATCCAGCTGAGCCATGGCCGAACGTGCAGGGAACCCTGCAAGCAGGGCAAGGACGATGAGGAGAGTCGCGCGGCGATAATGCATGGTTACCTACAACTGGTTTTGCTGCGTACCTCCTCTTGTCGGCGGTTGCTGTACAACACTTTAACGCTAATTCGCGCTGGGGCCGAACGCCGGGTCGGCTAGACTGCCCACCATGACTCATCCAGGGCCTGTCCGGGGACCAGCCGAGACGTCTGGCACGGACGCCGTGGTCGAACGCTTCAATGACGCCTTCAACCGCCATGACGTCGACGCCATTATGGACTGCATGACGGCCGATTGCGTCTTCGAGAACACACGTCCGGCACCTGACGGGACGAGGCTGGTTGGCAGTGCCGCCGTGCGCGCTTACTGGAATGAGTTCTTTGCCCGTTCGCCGCAGGCGCGATTCGAGACCGAAGAGCTGTTCGTTGCAGGAGATCGCTGCGTCGTTCGCTGGACCTACCGTTGGATCCGCGACGGCAAGGCTGGCCACGTCAGGGGCGTCGACGTCTTCCGTGTTCGGGACGGCAAGGTGGCCGAGAAGTATTCCTACGTGAAGGGATGATCAAGGTTCCGGGGTCTGCCAGGACAACGTGACCCGTTCCTCCGGCGAGTCCCACTTGACCTCGAGGCGCTGACTGGGCCACTTCACCTCGTATCGACGCAGCGGCACGCGCGGTTCCGGCGGACGCGCGACGCGGGGGCGCTGAGGTGACGCCACCTTTTTCGTCTCCTCGGCTGAACGTACCGCGGCCGCGATCGCGGCTGCCGCCGCATCAGTCGTGGCTACCGGCGGCTGTTTGACCGGTTCCGCAGCTTTCGGTCTTGCCTTCCGAATGATGCCGTGGGTCGGCTTCGTCTCGTCTGTTTGCGCCGGGTGCGCATCCTGCGCAACCAGTGTCGCGACACTGCAGACAACGGCGACCAGCACGGCGAGGAGGCTGCGGCGCATCGCTCAGCGCCTTCCGCTGCGCGGTGCGGAACTGTCGGAGCGCACCATTTCCGAAAACATCACCCGTCCGCTGACCAGCTCGTAGTACGCGCCAACCACGCCAAGGCGTCCCGTGTCCACAAGCAACTGCAAGACGGGGCTTCCTGCCATCGCATCGTTGATGACCTGTTCGACGTTGGCCAGGACCAGGTACTTGATCTCTTCGCGTTCCTCCCTGGGTTGTTGGCGCGCAGTGCGGATTGCCTTCAGGAGATACGCCATGTTGGTGCTGGTCGCGTCATCCTTGGCCTTGGCCGCGGCCGTGACCGCGCCGCATGATTCGTGCCCCATCACGACGAGTAGAGGTGTATTCAGCTGTTCCGCACCGTACTCCAGCGTCGCCAGGATCGACTTGTCGACGACCTCACCTGCGGTGCGGATCACGAACAGCTCGCCCAGCCCGGCATTGAACACATGTTCGGGCGGCACGCGCGAGTCGGCGCAGGAGAGCACCATGGCGACCGGACGCTGACCGGCCGCCAACTCCTGCCGACGATTGACGCTGAGTGACACCGGGACCGATGCATTCCGGACGAAGCGGTCGTTGCCCGCCTTCAGCAGCCCTAATGCCGCCTGAGGCGTGTACGCCCCGTTGGTCTCATTCGCTCCAGCAGTCACCAGCGCCGTCGCACACACCATCGTCGCGGCGACAGCGACCCGAACCCTGACAGTCATCGACACTCCCGGCGTAGGAACACCAGTCTGGAGATCGACCTGTCGCGGCAAACCTTGAGCCTTCACGCATTTGCACCGGGACGAGGCTCGGTGTTAGAGGTAGTCCGTGAAGAAACTTCTCCTGCTATTCGTGGTGCTCGCGTCCCTCGACGTGACGGCGCAAGGCGGTCCGGCGTGGGATGCGATGTTTCGCGCGATTCCCGAGGCTGGCAACATCGGCGAGTACATGCGGATCATGTCGGCGCGGCCGCACCACCTCGGCTCACCTTACGGCAAAGAGAACGCCGAGTGGATGCTCGCGAAATTCAAGGAGTGGGGATGGGACGCCCGCATCGAAAACTACGATGTGCTCTTTCCGACGCCGAAGGAGCGGCTCGTCGAGATGGTCGCGCCGACGCGACTGCGGCTGTCCTTGGAAGAGCCTGCAGTCGGCGTCGATCCCACTTCGTCGCAGAGGTCCGAACAGCTCCCTTCCTTCAACGCGTACTCGGTTGACGGCGATGTGACCGCGCCTCTCGTCTACGTCAACTACGGCCGCCCGGTCGACTACCAGGAACTCGACCGACGCGGCATCTCAGTCAAGGGCGCCATCGTCATCGTGAGGTACGGAGCGTCGTGGCGCGGGATCAAACCCAAGGTCGCCGCCGAACGCGGCGCCATCGGTTGCCTGATCTATTCGGATCCGCGTGATGACGGCTATTACGTCGACGGTGTCTTCCCTGACGGCCCGATGCGGAACAAGGACGGAGTGCAGCGCGGCAGCGTCATGGACATGCCGACGTTTCCCGGAGATCCCACGACACCGGGTCGCGGTTCGATTCCGGGAGCCGAGCGCCTCGATCTCAATCAGACGACGACGTTGACGCGGATACCGGTCCTGCCGATCTCTTACGGTGATGCGCAGCCGCTGCTCGCCGCACTCGCGGGCGACGTGGTTCCCATGGACTGGCGAGGCGGGCTTCCGATCACCTACCGCACCGGGCCTGGACCGGTGCGAGTGCACCTGAAGGTTGCGTTCGACTGGAGCCTGAAGCGCGTGCACAACGTCATCGCGCGCCTCGAGGGATCGATGTATCCCGATGAATGGATCGTCCGTGGCAATCATCACGATGCGTGGGTGAACGGCGCCCAGGACCCGGCCAGTGGAATGTCGGCGGAGCTGGAAGAGGCCCGCGCGCTCGGTGAACTGGTCAAGCAGGGCTGGCGGCCACGTCGCACGATCGTGTACGCGGCCTGGGACGGCGAGGAGCAGGGCCTGCTGGGGTCGACTGAATGGGTCGAACATCATCAGGCGGAGCTGCGCGACAAGGCCGTTGTCTACATCAACACCGACGGCAACGGCCGGGGATTCCTGAACGCGGGCGGTTCGCATGCGCTCGAAGCCGTGGTGAATAGCGTCGCGCAGGAGGTCGAGGATCCGCAGACGAAGGCCAGCGTGTGGAAGCGCATGCAGGCCCTGGAGATTCGTCGCGGTCCCGCAGCGGTTCGCAACGAGGCGCGCAGCAGGCCGGACCTCCGTATCGACGCGCTCGGATCCGGGTCTGACTATTCAGCCTTCCTCCAGCACGCAGGAATACCCACGCTGAACCTCTCGTTCGGTGGCCTCGACCCGAGCGATGGCATCTATCACTCGATTTACGACGACTACTATCACTTCACGAAGTTCCTCGATACCGACTTCACGTATGGCCGCGCACTGGCGCAGACCGTCGGCAGCCTGGTGATTCGGTTTGCCGACGCCGACATCCTTCCGTTCCAGTTCACGAACCTGGCTGACACCGTGCAGACCTACGTCACCGAGTTGCAGACGCTGCTCAGGGACGCACAGGCCGAGATCAGAGAGACCAACCGGCAGATCGAGGAAGGCGTCTTCACGGCACTGGCCGATTCGCGGCGTCCGTTCCGGCAACCGGTGGTGGAGAGCGTGCCGCCGTCGATCAATTTTGCGCCGCTCGAGAACGCGGCTGCGCAACTCACACAGGCGGCGGAACGCTATCGGAAATCTCTGGAGGCATCGCGCGCGAGGCTCACTCCAGACGTCATCCAAACGATGAACAAGCGGCTCATTCACAGCGAGCGGCAGCTGACCGATACCGCCGGCCTGCCGCGGCGTCCCTGGTATCGCCACCTGCTGTACGCGCCCGGCTATTACACCGGGTATGCAGTGAAGACGATGCCCGGAGTGCGTGAGGCGCTCGAAGAGAAGAATTACGCCGAGGCGGAGCGTGAAATCGCGCGGGTGGCAGACGCGCTGTCCCGTGGAGCCGCCTTGATCGACGAACTCACGAGCGCACTGGACAAACTCTCCAAGTGACGTTCGGTCCGTGAGCCCGTCCTCGACTCGCGCTTACTGTTGCTGCTGCTGCTGGGCAAGAGTGCTATCGCCCCCGGCTGCCTCGGATGGATCGTGAGACGTCCAGGACGTGATTGGCGGGAGGTCGTGCGACAGTGGTGAGACCGCTGGTCCGACCGCGACCGCGACGCTGAGCTCGCTGCGGACGGAGGTGACGCCCTTGAACACCCCTCGCGTTGGCGGAACGTCCGCGTAGTCCCGCCCGATCGCGACGCGGATGTGCCGATCGTCAGCAATCAGGTTGTTGGTGGGATCGAGACCAATCCAGCCGAGATCCGGCAGGAGCACCTCGACCCACGCGTGCGTGGCGCCGTCGGTCGAGCGCTCGTGAGTTTCCGTTGTCTGAAAGAGATATCCGCTGACATATCGCGCCGGGATGCCGAGCGGACGCACGAGGCTGAGGAAGATGTGCGCGAAGTCCTGGCAGACGCCCCGGCGTGTCTCGAGCGCCTCGTCGATCGGTGAGTCGACGCGCGTGCTGCGCGGGCTGTACTCGAAGCGGGCGTACGTCTCTCCCATCAGGCGGCGTACGGCCACGAGCGGATCGTTGCCGCGCTCCAGGCCGAACTCCTTCCGCAAGGCGTCGAGCGCCGGTGTTTCTTTCACGAATGCGCTGGGAGACAGGTACTCCCACCACTGCCCGGACGTTGCCATCGCGTCGAGGCGCGTCCATGCCGCCGGCCCCAGCCGATGTGGCAGCGGCCGCATCGCCTGACACTCAACCAGGGCTTCGGCGGTCACGGTGAGCCGTGCGTGGCGGCCCGGTATGTTGAAGTGATGGACCACGTTGTTGTCGTGATCCCGGTAGGTCATGACGCGCGACGAAGGATTGGTCAGCAGCGAAAACTGAAGACAGCGTTGCAGGTTATCAGTGCGTGGCTGCATGCGCGCTTCCATCACACTCTCGGTGATCGGCGACTCGTAGGTGAAGCGCGTGATGTGCCTGATGGAGTAGCGCATGGCTTTTGGCTCTTGGCCCGGTCACGCCGGCAATGCCGACTCGATCGGATACGAGACGTAACTCTGATGAACGGCGGCGTGGATCTGGCTGCACTGCCGGTTGATGTTCAGCAGATAGGCTCTCGGATCGTCGTTCAGGATCTCATCGACCTGCGCGTACTCGAGCGAGGCGCGTAGACGTCCCGCCAGCCGTTCGGCGCGACCCGCCGTGCGGCTGCTGTAGCCAGCGAGCGTGCGCAGACCTGCTTCGAGGCGCACGGCCGAGAAGCGGACCGAGCGCGGAAACTCCGGGTTGAGCAGGAGGAATTCTGTAACGCGTCCCGCACGAACGTCGGCCGTGTAGTAGCGGCAGTACGCCTCGAGCGCGGAGCAGGCGTTCAGCAGCGTGACCCATTCCACCTGGTCGCGCGGCTCCGGCATGCTGTCGGGCCCTGTCCCGTCGGGCACGAACAACGTCAGGAGCGACGCCGTGGCACTCGACCGTTCGAGGAACTTGCCGACCTGCAGGTACTGCCAGCCCTCGCCGTGGCCCATCGTGCCGTCGGTGATCCCCTTGAACAGGCGAACACCATCGATGACGGCGCGAGAGACGTGATGGATGCGAGCCCCCCACGATCCTTCCTCGCGCATCTGCTTCACCAGCAGGAACAGCTCGTTGAGCTGCTGCCACATGGCGGAGCTGATCTCCTCGCGGACCTGGCGGGCGTTTTCGCGCGCGGCCGTCACACACGAGACCACCGAGCTGCGGTTCGTGAGGTCGAACAAGGCGCCCCCCGCGAGGGTGGGCATGTCTTCCGAGACCGACTCGAGACTGATGCTCTGATACAAGCGCTCGACGGCGGAACCCGTGGACGTCGCCCGGCCCAGGCCGCTGTCGACGGCCACGTCGACGAGCCGCGCCGTGTGTTCGGCGCGCTCGAGGTATCGGCTGATCCAATAGAGAGAATCGGCGACCCGCGACAACAACATGTGTGATAACTCCGTCCTGTCCTGGTCCTTCGTGCTTCGTGCTACGTCCTTCGTCTGTCCGATAGTCCTAGGTCCCTGGTCCACGTTTGCGCCGGACGAGGGACAGACCAAGGACCAGGGACGGACCAAGCACCAAGGCCCACGGACTTTGGACTCATCATTAGTCCGCCAGCACCCACGTATCCTTGCTGCCGCCACCCTGCGATGAGTTGACGACGAGCGAGCCCTTGCGGAGCGCGACTCGCGTCAGACCACCGGGGACCATCGTGACGCGATCGCCGAACAGCACGTAGGGGCGCAGGTCGATGTGGCGCGGCTCGATGCCGCTGTCCATGAAGCAGGCGGCCCGCGAGAACGCGAGCGTGGGCTGAGCGATGTAATTACGTGGGGAAGCCAGGATCTGGTCGCGGAATTCGTCGCGCTCCTTACGCGTGCTGTGCGGGCCGATGAGCATTCCGTAGCCGCCTGATTCGCCGACCGCCTTCACGACGAGCGACTCCAGGTGCTCGAGCACGTAGGCGCGATCGGAAGGGTCGTCGAGCAGATAGGTCTGAACGTTCGATAGGATCGGCTCTTCCGACAGGTAGAAGCGAATGATCGCCGGCAGATAGGCATAGACCGCCTTGTCGTCGGCGATGCCGGTCCCGATGGCGTTCGCCAGCGAGACCTGCCCGGCCCGATAGGCGTTCAATAGTCCGGCGACGCCGAGATACGAGTCGGCTCGAAAGGCGAGTGGATCCAGGAAGTCGTCGTCCACGCGGCGGTAGATCACGTCGACCCGCCGCAAGCCTGACGTCGTCCGCATGTAGACGACGTTGTCGTGGACCAGCAGGTCGCGCCCTTCGACGAGCGGGACACCCATCTCACGCGCGAGAAACGCGTGCTCGAAGTAGGCGGAGTTGCCGACTCCGGGTGTGAGGACCACGATCGTCGGCTCAGTGCGATTGGCCGGGGCCAGTGCACGCAACGTCGCGAGCAGCGACTGTCCGTAGTGGGCAATCGGTTTGACGTT
>JAICEG010000174.1 GCA_025924295.1 Vicinamibacteria bacterium | reverse complement strand
GGTGCGAGTCGAGAACTACACCAGCAGCCGCTACTGGGCGCCACGGTGGGTCGGCGCGCGACGGATCAGCAGGTCTGACTAAAGCAGGTCCCGAATCTCACGTCAGCTCTTGACCGGCTCGGAGATCCTCCCGGGAGCGCCGGTCCGGACGATACCGCGCGCATTGCGACGCAGGCGACGCCATGCCGGCAGCAACGTGGTTGCGCTGAGCGCAAGTCCACCGATGCTCAACCCGATGACGACGATGTCCCACAACGGCCGCTGGTAATAGAGCGCCGGAAAATCGAGGCTGTGAAGCCCCTGATACAGCCAGCGACGAAGACGGCGCGTGTCGTCGGTCCGCTGTACGATCGCGCCGCGGGCCGGGTCGACGTAGAGCCACGTGCGATTGGCGTCTGCATACTGCACTCGAAGCACCGGCAGCGGCCGTGCGCCTCGCAGGTCGTAGTAGTGCGCGTCGTATTCGTTCAACCAGGACGCGTTGTCGACTGCGACGTCCGGCATCGCGGCACGGGCAAGTTCGAGCAGCGTGTCCTCACCGAAGCGCGGTTCGTCGAAGCGCGCGAACGTGCCGGCCTCCGGCTCGACTGCAGAGACATAGCGGTGCTCGAGGCGAGGTCGTTGCGCGCGAGGCAGCAGCCCGGCGTGCATCCACTGCACCGCTTCTTCAGTCGAGGGCGCACGATATCCGAGCCAGTACGGCTGCCCGCGGAACTGCGTCACCTCGAGTTCCTTGAGAGACCCACCACCTTCGAATGAGGTTTCGATCTGCACGGCAGCGGATCGCAACCTGTCGAGCGTGAGCAGATCGAGCCGGAGTGGACCACCGGTAAACGCGTCGCGTTGCGTGGCCGTGATGCCGGGTGACGAGAACCAGTTGAACGGCCCCATCGAGAGCAGACCGCTGTACGTCCACGTCGTCGTGATGACACCGAACAGCAGGCCGGCGTAGTGGTGCCACTTCAACATCCCCGAGTACGGCGACTGCGACGGCACTCGTTTCAGGCGGAATCGGCTGCGTGGCGAGTAGCGCCACAGCCCCCAGACGAGGCCGGTCACGCACATCACACAGCCGATGAGCGACGACCAGATGATGAATTCGCTCCACAACGATCCGTTCCTGCGCAGCGGGGTGAAGTACACCCAGTGCGTGACGGGACCGAGGTATCCCCACAGCCGTTCGCGCCAGGTCGTCCGGAGCACCACGTCGCCGCTCTGCGCCGACACGTACACACGCGTGTCATCGGCGTCGTCGAGCGCAAAGCGATGCATCGGCATCAGCCCTCGCGCCTGGAGCGTCCACTGATCGGGCTCGGTCAGGTAGCCGTCATAGCGGACGAGACCGGTATAGCCGGGCGCGAAACGCCGGGCGATCGCCTCTGCCTCGGCCCGTTCGATCGGCTCGACGAGCGTCGCCGTGTCGGCGAACACCATCGTCTCGTTTCGTCCGGCGCCGAAGCGGTATACCGGGCGGTTTCCCAGCATCCCGACGCGCACGCGCTCGACGGAGATCTCCGCCGCGCGCTTCTGCGCCGTGGTTTCGGTCCCGGGTCGTGTCAGATCGATCTGCGATGCCGCGTCGTCATCGATCAACAGCGCCGCGCGGGCGGCCTCGAGCGGCGACACTGTCGCCGTGGCGAGATCGAGAGCGGTCGCCCGTGCGAGACGTTCCTCGTTGGCCATCCCGGGCATACGGGCGTACATCATCACCACGCCCGAGAAGAACCAGGCCACGAACAAGACACCGCCGACGATTCCCAGCCAGCGATGCGTGTAGACGAGCCACCTGCGCCAATCGAGCCAGTGCATCATGGTCAGTTCGTCTGGATGCGTATCGTTGCCATGACGTTGAACGGCTGCCCCGGATACAGCTGGCGATTGCCGAGTGACGACGCCCAGTAATAGGCGTCGGTGAGGTTGGTCAAATTGAGCAAGTATTGGACCCGCCCCCTGGTGTAGGAGGCGCCGAGGTTGAGGAGATTGTAGCCCTCGAACTGCACGGTATTGGTGTCGTTGATGAACTGATCCGTGACGGCCTGGATACCCGCGTTGAGCGAGAGCCCGTTGGCCCAGGCATAGGACGTCACGAGGTTCACCGTGTGATCCGGAACTCGTCGCGGCGTGTTGCCGGACAGGTTGATGTTGCCTGAGTAGTAGTCGAGCAACTCGGCATCGGTATAGCCGTACCCGGCGCTGACACTCCACCTGGACGTGAGCGAACCGGCTACTTCAGCCTCGAAGCCACGCGAACGGAGCTTGCCGATCTGCTCGAAGAGGCCGCCGCCGAGCGACCGCGCGACGTTGCGTTTCTCGATGTTGAAAAAGGCCGTCGACAATTGGAGGCGCTCGCGCATGAACCGGAAACGCTGCCCGATCTCGAACTGCTCGCCTTCCTCCGGCTCCAGGAGGCTGCCGTCAGGCTGAACGCTGAAGTTCGGCCTGAACGAGGTGGCGTTCTGTGCGTAGAGATCGATCCAGTTGACCGGCTGGTAGACGAGCCCGACGCGGTAGGTGAACTTGTCGGACTTACCGTAGGTGATCGGTCCCTCCGTCTCAACACCGTTGGCCACCGGATTGTTGTGATTGTTGCGGCGGATCCGGTCGAATCGCCCCCCGACCACTGCCTTGACCTGCGGCGCGACCGTTACCGTGTCCTGCAGGAACACGGCATTTGTCTCGTTGGTGGAATGATCGCTGCGGGTGACCGGGAACGAGTCGAGATCCACGTTCAGGTGCGTCTCGACCGGATCGTACAAATCGATCGGTGTCGTGTTGAAGTTGGCGGCCGCACGGCGATGCGTGTAGTTGCTGTAGTCCTGGTAGTCGTAGCCAATCAGGAAATCGTTGGGAACACCGAGCTTCAGCGAGCCACTCAGCTCCGCCTGGTTGGTCCACGGCCGGCGATGGTGCTTGAAATAGAGGAACCCGCGGTTGACGCGGCTCGGCGGCGTCACGTCGAGAAACTCGGCAACCCAATACTCGTCGTCGAAATGCCTGTAGCCGAACGTGTTGCGGAACGCCAGGTTGGCGCCGAACGTCTGCGCGTAACTGATAAAAGTGTTCTGATCGGTTCCGAGCGCGAAGTCCTGCGGCGTGTTGTATCGGCTGTCCCGAGGGACGTTGGGGATGAAATCACTTCCATCACCCTGCACCGCACGTGACAACGGATCCCCGATTGCCGTACGAGTGGGATCGGAGACGAAGCCGGCCGTGAGCGGCACGAGCGGGATGCCGCTGTCACCGCCCGCACGGTTCCGATCGTAGAGGTAGCGGAAGTTCAGTCGACCTGAGTCGGACGCCCGCCACGTGACCGACGGCGTCACATTCACTCGCTTCCCGGGATCGTGTCTGAAGTTCTCCGCCGAATCGCCAGCGACGTCGAAGCGGTAGAACACCCGCTCCGTCGTGCCCACCCGTCCGGCGGCGCCGAACGCACCGCGATAGGTCTCCCATCGCCCCATGGTGGCTGACATGTCATAGGCCGGGTCGGGCGACGGCTTCTTCAGCACGATGTTGACGGTGGCACCAATCGCGTCGCTCCCGTACAGGACCGACGCGGGCCCCTTCAGGACCTCGACCTTCTCGACGTTCGCAAGCTGCGTGTTGACGCGATTGCCCTCGTTGCGAATGCCGTCGACCATCTGCACGGTGTCGCTGAAACCGCGGAACGTGAAGTACTGGTAGACACCGTACTGACTGTACGCGGTCGCGTTCGGTATGTACTTCAACGCGGTCACCAGATCGTTGACCGCGTACTCCGCGAGGAATTCCGAGGTCAGCGTATTGACTGTGAGCGGCTGATCGCGCAGCGGCACGTTCACTCGACCGATGGTCGGGACCGTCGCCACGCCTTCAACGGTGACCTCCTCCTGGAACGGCGCTATGGCCAGAAGCGCCTCAACGGTCTGCTCGCCGGCCGTGATCGCGATCGCCTGCTGATGGATCGCGAAGTTCCTGGCGGCAACCTCGAGCTGGTATTCGCCCGGCGTGAGGTTCGCAAAACGGCCGAGCCCCTCGCGATCGGTGACTGCGGTGAGCTGTGTGTTGGACTGGACGTGCCTCAGGATGACAGGTGCGCCGGCGACGACGGCGCGACCGGGATCGACCACACGAACAACCAGCGAAGCGTTCTGTGCAGAACCGGTCGAGGCAAACAGCAAGAGCAGTATGAATGACGTGCAGGAAACGACGGCGGCGTGCATAGCGGTGGCACCTCCACAATTCAGCTCAAGTGCAGTGACTTGGTGAATGAGCCGGGACCAAGACGCTATGGCAGGCGGGAGCGGGTCACAACTTAAGACTTCCTGAACTCCATCGTCAGGAAATCGCAGTGACCTGTTCAGGATTCATCGAGTCGGTACGAAGGTCAGGCCGCGCGGACCTTCCTGCGCGCCACCGTCCGCCGGGGCTCGGCGAAGAACCTTCGAGTCACCAGGTCGCCATCGCCGAAGTGCGTGACCGCTCGAGGCAAGTCGAGCGGTTCGACCGGACAGTCGGGGATTGATGCGTCAGCGGGTGGCACAACCGCCTCGACATAGCGGCGCGGATAGGATGCGCCCCTGAACGTCGTCGCCACCACACCGCCGTAGCGGGCCGTCAGACCCGCAAAGTCGTAGTGAAGGAACTCGAGAATCTCCGGATCGGGGCTGCTGGTCAGATATTGGGTGACCATCTCCACCACATCCTGGAAGAAGGCAGGGCTGTGGCACTTGGTCGAGAGGGTCCCGTCGGCGCGTTCGATCCGGCGGATGCCCGGCTGATGCGGGTCGATGTGGTAGAGCTCGTGGATGATCGTGTCCAGCTTCGCCATCCACACGGGATGCCCGGGATAGCGGGCTCGCTTGCGAGCACTCACCCGCCGCTGGTCGCAGAACCGGGGCAGGGTGAAAGAGACCATGTAATCGATCTGGTTCGACCCGACGCGAACGATCGGCGACTTCGTGACGAACCACTCTGACCGGCGCGTCAACGCTCCCGTCGTCTGATCCCGCCAGAAGTAATAGCCCGGCTCACTGGAGGGAAGGCACACACAATGGCACGTAGCGTAGGGTCCCTCCCGGTCGGCTCGACCGGCGCGTGCGAACACCAGGATACGGTTCATGTCCAGGAACGACAGCCTGGGCACGCGCAACACGATGTCTGACATGAGCCGCCGGACGTGCGCGGTGTAATTGATCATTGGGAGCAATTCAGCTTTTCGGCGCCAACCACTGCGAGCTTCACTGAGCCGTGCGAGTATCGCTCACGCTGGGGGGCTGTCGTCAGGCGGGGGTACCGGTTCCGGCTCGGCCGGGACGTCGGTCTCCCCTCCCTCCTGCTGTTCCTCCTCTTCGACGGTCAACGGAAATCGTGGCGGCGCAGGGGCTTCTTCTTCCGCTTCTTCCGCGTCGGTTTCGAGATCCGGGGGTGTCTCGACCCGCGGCGGAGGCTGGGCCCCACTCCCCATCCGGGCGAGAATGATCTGCTGCCGCCGCAGCAGGCGGCGAGTCGGTCGCGCAGGGGTCAGCAGCCGCGGGTTGATAATCGCGCCCGCGAGCAGCGCAGACTGCGGTCGGGACAGGGAGGCCGCGGACACGCCGAAGTAGCTGCGAGCGGCTGCCTCGGCGCCCCAGACCCTGTCGCCCCACTCGATTACGTTGAGATAGATCTCGAAGATTCGCGTCTTCGGCAACGCGACCTCGAGCCGGCGCGCGATGATGAGCTCCTTGATCTTTCTGAGCGGGTCGTAGGACGGCGACAGATACAGATTCTTCGCCAGTTGCTGGGTGATGGTGCTCGCCCCGCGCGGCGCCTGCCGGCGCGAGAGACCGTCTTCGATCGATTTGCGGATCTGCTCGACGTCGATTCCCTCGTGATCCCAGAACGCGCTGTCCTCGGCAACGAGCACGGCGCGCTTGAGGTTCGGCGAAATCCGCGAATAGGGTACCCACCGATATAGGTGTTTCGGCTTCAGCCCTTCGTCGTCCGCCTCACGCTCGCGCAGTTCCATGAACGCCGTCGTCGCCGGGTTGTTCGTCGCGAGCGGACGCACGTCGGGCAGCATGAGGTAGACGTACGAGATCACCCCGAATCCGAACGCCGCCACCGCTGCAAGTACCCGCAACGGACGCAGAGGCACTCGCAAGGGGCGCCGCGGCACGACCACTCTGACCTTTTCCAACTTGCGCGAACGCGAGCGCCGCGGGCGGAGCTGCCCGGCGCCCACGCTCGACGAATCTCAGGCGGTGACGAGAGCCGATCGCAGCGACGCTGATGCCGCCGCCACGCCTGCGCCCTCGGGCACAGAATGCCCGTGCGCGGCCAGCGCGACTTCGCACGCCGCGAGGAACTGCAGAAGCGTCTGCGGAGTCGAGCTGGCGCCCATCAACCCTACGCGCCAGATCTTGCCCGCCAACGGCCCGAGTCCCGCACCGACTTCGATGTTGTAGTTCGTCAGCAGCGTACGACGCACTGCGGCCTCGTCGACGCCCGCAGGCGTACGCACCGCGTTGAGCGTCCACAACCGCTCGGACTCCGGCGGCAGCAGCGACAACCCCATCGCCTCAATCCCGGCGGCCAGCGCCTGGTGATTGCGTTCGTGACGAGACTGCCGTGCCGCGAGTCCTTCTTCCTCCACCATGAGCAGCGCCTCACGCAGCGCGTAGATCAGCGTGCTCGACATGGTGTGGTGGTACTTGCGGCCTGCCCAATAGTCCTCGAGGAGCTTGAGATCCAGATAGAAGCTGCGGCACGGGATCAGCCGCTCGCGTGCCGGCCCCGACACGGCGATCGGCGCAAGCCCGGACGGCGCGCCGATGCACTTCTGCGTACACGAGTACGCGATATCAACACCCCAGCCGGCGAGATCGACTTCGTGCCCGCCGAGCGAAGTCACCATGTCGACGATGGAGAGGGCACCATGCTCGCGCGTGATCGCCGCCAGCTCCTTGACCGGGTTACGAACGCCGGTCGATGTCTCTGCGTGGACGAAGCCGACGATATCGGCCCCTTCCCGCTTCAGCTCATCGCGCAGGCGCTGCGGATCGACAGCTCGCCCCCAGTCCACGTTGACGCGACGGACCGTCGATCCGTAGCGCTCGAAGATCTGCGCGAGGCGATCGCCGAAATAACCGGTCACGATGACGACGCTGCGCGAACCTTCGGCAACGGCGTTCGCCACGGCAGCCTCCATGGCGGAGGTGCCCGTACCCGAGGTAGCAATCGTGAGCGCTTTGCTGTCAGCGCGGAAGACGCGCTGAAGCGACGCGCGAACCTCATCGAGCATCGGTACGAAATCCGGATCGAGATGGCTGAGTACGGGCGCGGCCATCGCGCGCATCACACGCGGAGCGATCAGGCTCGGACCGGGTCCGAGCAAAATACGTTCAGTTGACGGTAGCGGCATAAGGCAACGGATCAGCGCAGTACGGCAGACTGGTCAGCAGGGCGCGAGTCATGAGACCCGACAACATCAGAAAGCACTCCGAGTGCGTCGAGCTGACCACGGATGATATCGATGGTTGAAGGACCCGCGGGACGAAGAGGCGGCCGCGGTGGTCCGCTCGCAAAACCCAGTAAGTGTATCGCAGCTTTGAGTCCCGGTACGCCATAACTTCCACCGACCGATTTCGCAATCGGCAGCAGCCGCCGCTGCAGAGTTCGCGCCTCATCCAATCGGCCGTCGTGCACGAGCGTCATCAATTCGCGACATGGATCCGGTAAGAGCGCCGCAAGCGCCAGGATGGCGCCGTCGCATCCCGCGCACAGTGCGTGCACGAACGTCGTGGCCGATCCCGCCAGGACGGTGAAGTCATCCGGCGTACGCGCGACCAGTTCCGCGATCTGCCCGATGTCACTTCCCGACTCTTTGATCCCGACGATGTTCGGATGGAGCGCGAGGCGCTCGACCGCATCGGGAAGCAGGTTCACACCTGTAAACATCGACACGTTGTAGAGCAGCACTGGAACCGGCGACGCCTCGGCGACTTCCGTGTAGTGACGGACGAACACGTCCGTCGTCATCTGCGACTTGAAGAAGGACGGCGTACGAACGAGCGCGGCGTCGACACCGGCGGCAGCGGCGCGCCTGGTCGCCTCGATCGTTGCGCGCGTCGACTCGCGCCCGGTGCCGGCGATCAGCGGCCGGTCGGCCGGCATCTGCGCGCGCACGAGATCGACGATGCGATCGCACTCGGAGTCGTCGAGCTGTGCCGCCTCACCATTCGAACCAAGTACGACCAGTCCGTCGAGCGACGTCGCCATCCACTTCCCGACGTTGCTCCTGAGTCCGCGTTCGTCGAGTGTGTCGTCAGGAAGAAACGGCGTGACGATGGGCGTGTAGATACCGGTGAAGCGCTTCATGGCTCCAATTGTACCGGGGCACGGCCTTCGCTCTGCGCAAGGAGGTTGACGCCGAGCACAACCACGAAGATCCCCACCGCCGGCGCCAGCGACCAGGGGGCATCGCCCAGCAGGGCCACATTCGACGCATCCTGCAGCATCGTTCCCCACGTGGGTACGGTGCTGGGAAAGCCGAGCCCCACGTAGGACAAGGTGGCCTCCGCCAGCATGAAGGCGGGGACGAGGAGAGAGGCCTGTGTCTTCAGAAAGCCTGTTGATGCCGGCAGCAGATGCCGCAGCAGCACGCGTCCGTCGCCGGCCCCGGCAGCACGCGCGGCCACCGCGTATTCGCGCTCGCGCTCGGCGAGCACGATGGCGCGTACGCCGCGCGCCACGATCGGCCACCCGAGCAGAGCAAAGATGCCGACGAGAAGCATGAAGACGGTCGCCGGCGGGAGCACGAGCGGAAGCACCGCACGCAGAACGAGCGCGACGTAGATCGCAGGCAGCACGAGCACGAACTCCGAGACACGGGACAGCACTCCGTCGAACCAGCCACCGAGATAGCCCGCAATCCCGCCGACACTGGCGCCGATGATCGTCGCCAACAGCGCCGAAATGAGCGACACGGCGAGCGTGGCGCGTGCGCCATGCAGCAGACGCGAGAAGACGTCCCGCCCATAGCCATCGGCGCCAAGCAGGAATAGCGGGACGTTGTCATCCGGATCGGCGGTGACGATCGTCCCGGCGCTGAACCAGCGCAGCGTCACGGGCCGTGACGTGTCCGATTCGAAACGCCGCTCGATGCGACTGACGACGCGCTGCGAATAGATGAACGGTGCGGTCGGGCCGTCCTGCCAGATGTGGATGTCCGTCGGCGGTGCGTACAGCAGATCGTCGAAGCGGCGATTGGGCGGGTTGGGCGACAGCCACGGCGCAGCGAGCGCGGCACACGCGATCAGCAGAAGCAGCGACCAGGCTGCGCGCTTCATCCGACCGACTCCTGCCTGATGCGCGGATCGGCCGCCGCGAGCAGCAGGTCGCCGACCATGGTCCCGATTGCGAGGAAGGCCGCACCGGTGGCGGCGCACGCCGCAACGAGATACACGTCGCGCGCGCGCAACGCCTCGAAGGTCAGGCGGCCGAGACCCGGCCACGCAGTGACGTACTCGACGATGAACGATCCCGACAGCAGCACACCGATCGCCAGCCCGTAGACGGCGCAGATCGGCCGGACCGAGGCCGGCCACGCATGGCGCAGCAGCACCCGCCCGCTCGGAACGCCGCGCGCGATGGCCGCGAGCACGAACGGCTGGTGCACCGTCTCCGCCATCGCCTGTGACTGCAGCCGTTCGAAGGTGGCAGCCATCGGCAGCGACAGCGCCAGCACCGGCAACGGCAGGTG
>JAICEG010000173.1 GCA_025924295.1 Vicinamibacteria bacterium | reverse complement strand
CGAAGCGATTTTCCTTGGGTGTCGTCTTCATGAATGAAATGTTCCTATGATGGCTTCGGCATCCTCGCGCATGCGCTTCACCCGCGCGCGCTCGGCGCCGACGATTGCCTGTTACCGACCGACCGCCGCCTCGATCTCGTCGTTGATCACGACGTACTCGTACTGAGCATACTCGTCGACTTCGGCACTGGCGACCTCGAGCCGCCGGCGAATCTGCTCCTCGCTGTCCTTGCTGCGACCACGCAGGCGCTGCTCGAGCACGGCTGCCGAGGGCGGCAACACGAAGATGCCGATGGTCTCGATTCCGCGTGAACGTACCTGACGAGCGCCCTGGACGTCGATGACGAGGACGACGTCCTCGCCCTGCGTCAGCCACGCCTCGGTGTCCGCGGCAGCGGTACCGTAGTAGTTGCCGAACACGTCCGCCCATTCGAGAAACTGGCCCTCGTGGACCATCCTTTCGAACTGCTCGCGTGTAATGAAATTATAGTCGACCCCGTCCTGTTCCCCGGCCCGGGCGGGCCGGGACGTGTAAGACCGTGACAGTCGCAGCCCCGGAACGCACTGGACGAGCCGCTCAACGAGGGTGGTTTTGCCCGTTCCGGACGGGGCGGACACGATAAACAGCTGCCCTCGGGCGGGCCGCCCGTCGCGCACCGGGCTACTCGACATTCTGAACCTGCTCCCGCATGCGCTCGAGCTCGGCTTTCGCGTTGATGATGAGTTCCGAGATCTGAAGGCCATCGGCTTTCGAGCCGATGGTGTTGATTTCGCGATTCATCTCCTGGAGCAGGAAGTCGAGCTTGCGGCCGCACGGCTCGTCTCCCTCGGCAAGCACGCGCCAGTGAGCGAGGTGGGCGCGAAAACGCGTCACCTCTTCCGAGATATCGGACCGTGCCGCCGCGCGCACGATCTCCTGCGCGATCATGGCGTGATCGACCGCGAACTCGAGCCGCAACTCGTCGATCCGCTCGCGCAGGCGGCCCTCGAGTGCACCACGCCCCTGTTCGGCAGCCATCCGGAGGCTCTCGATCAGGTCGACGAGGAGCAGTCGGCGGGAATCGAGATCGGCTGCCAGGTGACCACCTTCACGCACTCGCATGGCATCGAGGTCGGCAAGCGCCTGCTCGACGGCAGCCTCGATGCTCACCGCAATGCGCGCCTCGAGCGCAGGATCTGCGTCTATCGTCCGTTCGCGAACAGCGATCGCCTGCGGCAGTCGGAGAAGATCGCCGGGGCTCAGCGTTCCGGACACGAGCCCCTGCGCCCGCGCCCGCTCGATGGCAACAGACAACGCCTGCGCCACTTCCAGGTTCAATTCGACGGTCGGCGCACTGAAGTCGCGTACCTGCACTGAGATACCGACCTCGACACGGCCGCGAGCCAGGCGCTTCTGCAACAGGGTACGCAGGCGCGGTTCGACGTCGCCGAAAGCGTGCGGCACGCGCAGCTGCAGATCGAGAAACCGGTGATTGACCGCCCGCACGGTGACGGCGATCGTCGCGCGCTCGTCCTCGTGCGTCAGCGAGGCAAACCCGGTCATGGACTTGATCATTTGGCTCTCGGCCCTGGGCTCTCGGCCTGATGTCGACTGTCGCCGCCTACTGCTCTACCGGCTCTTCCTGCAACTGCAGTTCGTAGAGTTTCGCATACGCGCCACCGCGCGCCAGCAATTCCTCGTGCGTCCCGGTTTCGACGATCTGGCCCTTTTCGAGGACGACAATCGCGCTTGCCCGCCGAACGGTCGACAGACGGTGGGCGATGACGAACGAAGTCCGGTTCAACATCAGGTTCGACAGCGCGTCCTGGACCAGCGCCTCGGACTCCGCATCGAGCGCCGACGTCGCCTCGTCGAGGATGAGGATCGGGGAATCCCGCAGGATCGCGCGCGCAATCGCCAGGCGCTGGCGTTGCCCTCCGGAGAGGCGCTGACCGCGTTCTCCAATCGTCGTGTCGTATCCGTTATCGAGGACGACGACGAACTCGTGAGCGTGGGCGGCCCGCGCCGCTGCCTCGATTTCGGCGCGAGTCGCATGCGGACGGCCGTATGCGATGTTGGCCGCGATGGTGTCGTCGAAGAGGACGGTCTCCTGCGTCACGATGCCGATCTGCGATCGAAGCGACGACAACGTGACCTGACGGGTGTCGACGCCATCGATGAGGAGTGCGCCGCCGGTGGGGTCGTAGAACCGCGGCAGCAGATTGACGAGCGTCGTCTTGCCAGCGCCGCTGCGGCCGACGAGCGCCAGCGTCTGCCCGGCCCTGACCGTGAACGATACGCCGTTCAACGTTGCCACGTCGGCGCCCTCGTACGAGAAGCGCACGCCGCGAAACTCGATCTCGCGCGAGAACGGGGCCAATGTGGTCGCATCCGCCCGATCGAGCACTTCGCTGTGCGTCTCCAGTACCTCGAAGACTCGTTCGGCCGCAGCCGCGGCCTGCTGCAGATCCGCGTTGACGCGGCTCAATTTGCGCGCCGGCCCGTACATCAGGAACAGCGTCGTGATGAACGCGACGAACTCGCCGGTCGTGAGTCGCTCCGCGGCAATCTCGCGGCTCCCGTACCAGAGCGCCAGCACCAGCGCCACTCCGCCGACCAGTTCCATCAACGGGGGGAGGAGCGACAGCACACTGGTGACTCGCATGCTGGTGCGATAGAAGCGATGCGATGCCTGGTGAAACTTGGTGGCTTCGCGCTCTTCGGCGCCAAAGGCCTTGACGATCCGATGACCGCTGAACGCTTCGGCGCTGACGTGGGACAGTTGCTCGAGCGCCTCCTGGCTGCGCCGGCTGGTGCGCCGCACGCGCTGTCCCAGGCGCACCAGGGGATAGACGATGAGCGGTGCACCGGTGAAGCAGACGAGCGCGAGCCTCGCGTCGTAGTAGACCAGGATGCCGGTGAAGAACACCAGCGACAGCGTCTCGCGCGCCAGATCGCCGATGGTTTCCGACACGGCGCGCTGCAACTGGCCAACGTCGTTGGTGATGCGCGACATCAACCGCCCCGTGGTCTGCAACGAGAAGAACGCGGCCGACTGTCCGAGCATGTGGCGGAACAACTGGTTGCGGAGATCGTGGACGACATGCTGCCCCACATCGGCCATGAGATAGGACGACAGATACGCCCCGAGCCCCTTGAAGAAGTACAGGGCCAGAATCGCGATGCTGATTTGCGGCAGGTTCCGGCCGGAGGGAAGGACTTCGTCGAAGATCAGTTGAATCAGGGTGGCGATTCCCGCCGTACCGGCACCGTAGACCGCCATCGCGATCACGGCGCCAGCGAGCCGCGCCCGGTACGGCCGCGCGTAGCTCAAGAGGCGGTAGAGCGATTTCACGCCGCCATCCTATGCGATCGACTACTCAGCGGTCGCCCCCTCCGAAGCCCCGCGGATGCCGGGAATGCCAGCGCCATGCGTCGGCCACGATCGTATCGAGGGCCGGGCGCTGCGGCACCCATCCAAGATCCTGCCGAATCCGTTTGGCGGATGCATACAGGATAGCCGGGTCGCCGGGACGACGGGGCGCTGACCTGCACGCGACCTTCAGACCGGTCACCCGCTCGACGGCGGCGATCACGTCCCGGACCGATGAGGGCTGTTCGGTACCTGCGTTGTAGGTCCCCGAGGCTCCGCCTGATTGCAGCCACCCCAGCGCCCGCAGGTGCGCGTCCGCCAGGTCGGTGACGTGGATGTAGTCCCGAAGACAGGTGCCGTCCGGCGTCGGGTAGTCCTCGCCGAAGATGTCGATCGGCGCACCACCCTGCGTCGCCTCGATCGCGCGCGGAATCACGTGAATCTCGGGGGCGTGATCCTCGCCGAGCTCACCGTCCGGATCGGCACCGGCCGCGTTGAAATAGCGCAGACGGATCGATCGAATGCCGTACGCCCGCTCGAAGTGAGGTAGCGCGTGCTCAATCGCCAGCTTGGTCTGTCCGTAGCTGTTCACCGGGGCCGTGGGATGCGCTTCGCTGATGGGTGTCTCGACTGGCTCCCCGTACACCGCGCACGTCGACGAGAACACGAACTGGCGGCAGCCCTCTGCCGCCATTGCTTCGAGGGTCCCGATCGTCCCGGTCACATTGTTCCGGTAATACCCCGCGGGGTCGCGCACTGAATCGGGCACCGAGAGCCAGGCCGCAAAGTGCATCACCGCGGTTGCACCGCTCTCGCGGATCGCGCGCCGGACCGTGTCGACGTCGGCGGTATCGCCTTCGATCAGCGGTGCGCCGAGCGCCGCCTCGCGATGCCCGGCAGACAGGTTGTCGTAGAGGACGACGCGATGACCGGCCTGGCGCAGGGCCTTGGCGGCGTGGCTGCCGATGTAGCCGGCGCCGCCGGTCACCAGGACGGTGGTCGACTCAGCTGCGCCCAATGGAGTAGTAGGTGAATCCGTTCTGCTTCATGTGCGCAGGAGCAAACAGGTTGCGACCGTCGAAGATCACCGGCGATCGCATCAGCGCGCGAATCCTCGCGAAATCCGGACGCCTGAACTCGTTCCACTCGGTGACGATGGCCAGCGCATCAGCACCCTTCACCGCATCATAGCTGCTAGCAGCATACGTGATCTTCGAGCCGAAGATGCCGCGGGCTACGCGTGCGGCCTCTGGATCGAACACCTGGACCGAGGCCCCCGCCGACAGCAGTGCCTCGATCAACGGAATCGACGGCGCCTCGCGCATGTCATCGGTGCGCGGCTTGAACGCCAGCCCCCAGACAGCAATCGTTTTCCCTTTGAGGCTGCCGAAATGCTTGCGCATCGAGGTCACCAGCTTCGTCTTCTGGAACCGGTTCACCTCGTCAACCGCATTCAGAATCTTGAACTCGTAGCTCTTGTCGGCGGCGAAGCGCTTCATGGCCTGGACGTCCTTGGGGAAACAGCTGCCGCCGAACCCGACGCCGGGAAAGAGGAACGAGGTGCCGATGCGCTTGTCCGCGCCAATCGCCCGCCGGACATGGTCGACATCCGCCCCGACGAGCTCACAGACGTTGGCCACTTCGTTCATGAACGAGATCCGCGTGGCGAGCATCGCATTGGCCGCGTACTTGGACAGCTCGGCGCTGGCGCAATCCATCGTCATGATCGGCGCACCCGTGCGGGTGAATGGCTCGTAGAGCTCGAGCATCAGCGCCTCCGCACGTTCGTCTTCGACCCCGATGACCACACGATCCGGCCTCATGAAATCGTCGATCGCCGCGCCCTGTTTCAGGAATTCAGGGTTGCTGACCACGCTGAACGGATGCGTCGTCTCACGCCGGATCACCTCGCGGACCTTCTCCGAGGTCCCGACCGGGACGGTACTCTTGTCAACGATGACCTTGTAGCCGTTCATCGCGCGGCCGATGTCGCGCGCGACGTCGAGGACGTACTTCAGGTCGGCAGAACCATCCTCGCCCTGGGGCGTTCCGACGGCGATGAAGATCACCGCGGCATCGCGGACCGCCTTGGGAAGCGTCGATGTGAATGTGAGTCGTCCCTCGGTGCGGTTGCGACGCACCAGCTCCTCGAGCCCGGGTTCATAAATGGGGATCTTGCCGCGCCGAAGCAGTCGGATCTTGGCGTCGTTGCTGTCGACACACACGACATCGTTGCCAGATTCAGCAAAGCAGGCGCCTGCGACCAATCCAACATACCCGGTTCCCACGACCGCCACTCGCATCGATTTGCGCTCCTTTACTTACTATCATACCGACTGAGATTATGCGGATCCTCGTCGACTACCGCCCGGCACTGCGCGCGCGTACCGGTGTCGGCGAGTACATCCACACACTCGTGCGCTCGTACACCGCTGCTCATGACGATACCGTCACGCTCTTCACGAGCTCATGGAAAGATCGTCCGTCGCCATCGGTCGCGCGTGACCTTCGCGCGCGCGTGGTGGACCGTCGCCTGCCGGTCGCTGTCCTGAATTACCTCTGGCACCGCGCCGGATGGCCGTACATCGAAGATCTCGCAGGTGACGCAGACGTCGTGCACGCCGCACATCCGTTGCTCATTCCCGCGCGACGAGCGGCACAGGTCGTGACCATCCACGACCTCTTCTTCCTGCTGAACCCGGCGCGCACGCGGGCGGAGATCCGCAGGGACTACGCACAACTATCCCCGAGCCATGCTCGCCGCGCCGACGCCGTGATCACGTCGTCCGCACACACCAAGGGACTCGTGTCCGAGCATCTGGGCGTCGCAGCTGAACGCATCTACGTCTGCCCTCCGGGCGCACCGACCTGGCGGACGCTGGGACGTGCACCGAACGTGCCAGGCGATGGATACCTGCTCTTTCTCGGCACGCTCGAGCCACGCAAGAACCTCGACGTTCTGCTCGACGCGTACCTTGCGCTTCTGCGCGAATCGCGACCAGTTCCACGCCTGGTCATCGCCGGTGGAGCTGCAGCCGACGCGAAAGGCTGGCTGGATCGAATTTCCCGTGCCCCTTTGAGCTCGCATGTTTTTTACAAGGGATACGTCGCCAACGATGAACGCGAGGCACTTTACGCCGGGGCGAGGGCACTGGTCCTGCCGTCGCTCGACGAAGGCTTCGGCCTGCCTGTCCTGGAGGCGATGTCCGCCGGCATCGCCGTCGTGACATCGAATCGCGGATCGCTGCCGGAAGTCGTCGGCAATGCCGGGGTCCTCATCGATCCCGTCGACGTGTCCACGTGGGCCGCAACGATCGAGAGACTGTCGTCAGACACATGGACCGCCGAGTTGGCGTGCAAGAGCCTGGAACGCGCGAAGGCATTTACATGGGACCGATCCTCCGCTGAGCTGCGACGGGCATACAGCGACGCCATCACCCGACGGAGGGAACGCTGAGGTGAGAATCGCGATCGACGGTCGCGAGCTCATCGGACGACCGACCGGCGTTGGACGCTATCTGCGGGAACTCCTGACCGCGTGGGGCGATCTACCGGACGCGGCCGATCACGAGTTCGTGTTGTGCTCCCCCGACTCCGTTGATCCGTCTCCCTACAATCGTCTTCGGCTGTCCTCTGTCACCGCGCCCGGTTCGGGAACGCTCTGGGAGCAGCGGGTGCTGCCGAAGCTCGTGGCTTCGGCACAGGCCGACGTGCTCTTCTCCCCGGCGTATACCTGTCCGCTCTGGTGCCCGGTTCCAATCGTGCTCGTGATCCACGACGTCTCCTTCGCCGCCCATCCCGAGTGGTTTCCGTGGCGCGAAGGTCTTCGTCGACGAACTCTCACCCGCCTCGGCGCACGACGTGCGGCGCGCGTGATCACCGATGCCGACTTCTCGAAGGACGAGATCACCCGGCTCCTGGGTGTCCCCTCGCAACGTATCGATGTGATCTATCTGGGCGCCTCGGCCTTGCACGAGGCAGAACCGGACGAGCACTCCCGTGCTCCCCTCGTCCTCTATGTGGGATCACTCTTCAACCGACGGCACGTCCCGGAGCTGATCGAAGGATTCCGGCAGCTCGCTACCCGGAAACCGGAGGCGCGGCTCGAGATCGTCGGCGACAACCGAACGAAGCCACGCATCGATCCCGAGCAGCTGATCGCCACATCCGGCGACTCGGGCCGTGTGCGCTGGCGTTCCTATATCCACGATCACGACCTCGCGGCGCTCTACGGCGCCGCGTCGGCGTTTGCGTTCCTGTCTGACTACGAAGGGTTCGGGCTCACCCCACTCGAGGCGATGGCCGCCGGCATCCCGGTGGTGGTGCTCGATACGCCGATCGCGCGCGAGATCTACGGGGCCGCCGCGGTGTACCTCCCACAGCCCGAGCCCCGCCTGATCGCGGACGCACTCGAACGGCTCCTTGCGCCGTCGGAGGAGCGCGCCCGGCTCATCGACGCCGGGATGAAGCAGGTTCAACGATACTCATGGCGGGAGTGCGCGCAGCACACGCTGCAGGTGCTCCTGGCCGCCCGATGACCCGACTCGCCATCATCATCGTCAGCTACAACTCGCGGGGCGATCTGGAGAACGCTCTGCGTGCGCTGACCCAGCCACCTCCTGCTGTGACACACGAGATCATCGTCGTCGACAACGCGTCGACCGATTCGACGCCGGCCTACGTGCGCGAGCGCTGGCCGGATGTGCGGCTCATCGCGTCGGAAAGCAACCTCGGTTTCGCGCAGGCCAATAACCTCGCGATCCGCAGCACGGCGAGCGAGCTGCTGCTGCTCGTCAACCCCGACACGATCGTGACGCCGGCGGCCGTCGATCGCCTGGTGTCGATTGTCGACGAACGGCCGGATGTCGCGATCGTCGGCCCCCGTATCGTGGACGGACAGGGACGCGCCGAGCTGTCCTTCGGGGCGATGATCTCGCCGTGGGCGGAGCTGCGGCAAAAGATTCTGGTACGCGGGAACGATCGCGGGCTGGCACCGGTCGTGGCGCTGGTCGAGCGCATGACCCAGCGGGCTCACGACGTGGACTGGGTGAGCGGCGCCTGTCTGCTCATCCGGCGCATGGATCTGGAAGCCGCCGGCGGATTCGATCCGCGATTCTTCATGTATGCCGAGGACGTCGACCTGTGCGCGGCCGTTCGCGCGCGCGGCCGCCGGGTGTTCTTCGCTGCCGAGCCGCAAGTCGTGCATCTGCGCGGTCGATCGGGAGCCACGACGCCTCACACAACCCGGAACGCGTATCGTCGGAGCCAGATTGCCTTCTATGCCAAGCACCACCCAGGCTGGGTCCCCTTCCTCAGGCTGTACCTGAGGCTGGTTGGGCGCCTGCCTTCCTGAAGATCCTCCTGCGACGACCCGATACACGTAATCAAGGTGGACGCCTCCTCGACCTCGGCCTGGACATGCCCGTCCTGCCAACGGCGCGTGCCCCGGCACGTCGAAGCGTGCCGCTGCGGGTTCAACCAGGCAGATCTGCCTCAAAGCGTGACGGAACAGACCGCGGACGAAGAGCGGTCGGGGTCGAGCAGCAGCCTCCTTCTGATCGGGCTCCTGCTGGTTGGCGGGGGCCTCGGGTTCCTGTTCCTGGGAGCGAACGATTCGCCGGAGGACCCGGCGCCCGAAATCACCGCGTCCGACACATCGCAGCCGGCGCCATCTGTGCCGACCGCAGAACCCCCAGCTGCATCGCCGGAGCTGACCACAGCGAATGCGTCGCTGCTGACGACACCGGCACAACCGGTGGAAACCGCACCGGCATCGACGACATCGACGACGGAGGCACCTTCATCACTCGAAGATGTCGTGGGCCGCGTCCTGCCCGCAGTCGCGTCGATCACAGCGGGACAGGCACGCGGCACCGGTTTCTTCGTCCGCCACGATCAGGTGTTGACCAACGCTCATGTCGTCGACGGCCAGTCGTCGGTGCGCCTGCAGGTCGGCGACGCCACCTACAGCGCCCGCGTCGTCACGATCGCGCAAGGCAGCGACCTCGCGATCCTGCAGGTCTACGGTGCGAACCCGCAGCAGCCGACGCTGCGTCTCGGCTCCGGATCGAGCGCGCGCGTCGGACAGGAAGTGATTGCCGTCGGCTCTGCGCTCGGCGTGCTCTCGAACACGGTGACCAGGGGCATCGTCAGCGCCTTTCGCGACGTCGGCAGCGTCCGGCTGATTCAGACCGATGCGGCGATCAATCCCGGCAACAGCGGTGGCCCGCTCGTCGACCGTCATGGCGTGGTGATCGGCATCAACTCGCTCGCGGTGGCCGCACGCGAGGGTCAGGGCATCGGATTCGCCGTGGCAATCGATCACGCGACGCCGCTCCTGAACGGCCAGGGAGCGACCGCCTCGGCTCAAACGCCATTGACCGCACTGAACAAGGCTATGAACGGTGCGG
>JAICEG010000172.1 GCA_025924295.1 Vicinamibacteria bacterium | reverse complement strand
GCAATCAATCCGGACGGCGCGGCGCTCCTTCCACTGATTCCGCTGCCTTACGTCACATCCGCCGAAGCGGGCTGGGATCGCGGGTTGCTCAGTCCGAGCCTGGTGCGTCTCGCGCCGCGCACGGGCTTTGCGCTTTCACTCAACGACGATCGTGCTGTCGTTCGCGGCGGCTACGGCATCTTCCTCAACCAGTGGGCCTACAGTGTGCAGACCGCTTTCGCGAGGAACCTGCCGTTCTTCTTCACCCGGCAGGTGGACGTGCCCACCGCGCAGCGGGTTCCCGTCTATCAGACGCGCACCATCCTGACGGCTGATCCCACCGGCGTCGTCGCACCCACGATCATGGACCACGCCTACGCCGTCGAGTACACGCAGACGTGGAGCGGCGGGCTGCAGTACGAGCTGCTGCCGTCGACGATGGTCGAGGTGTCTTACATGGGCTCGTGGACGCTGGGCGCCGACAACGCAACCGTGCGCAACGTTCCGGAGCCTGGGCCAGGACCGATTCAGGCGCGTCGCGAGATCCCGCAACTCGGTCCGATTCGTTCGATCCGCTTCGACGGCAAGTCGATCTACCACGGTCTGACGTTCAAGGCCGAGCAGCGGCTGCAGCGTAATTTCTCGTACTCCGCGAGCTACACGCTTTCGACGTCGGTCGACGATGCCTCGAGCCCGGGAGCGACAGAGGCAGAAGCCAACGTTCCGCAAGACGTGCGCAACGTGTTCGACGAAACCGGCGAGTGGGCGGCGTCGAGCTTCGACCATCGTCATCTGTTCGTCGCGAGCGGAACATATCAGCTGCCGTTCTTCGAAGGCGCGGGAGGATTCACGGAAGGCGTGCTCGGCGGCTGGCGCGTCAACGCGGTGTTGTTTGCGCAGTCCGGTGCACCGTTTACGGTGAACCTCGGCGTCGATCACGCCAACATCGGCAGCGGACCTGCGCAGCGTCCCGATCAATTGAGAGAAGCCAATCTGTCATCGGACCGGCGGCGACCCGAGCAATGGTTCGACACATCGGCCTTCGTGCTGCCGGCCCCCTTCAGCTTCGGCAGCGCGCCGCGCAACAGCGTGCTCGGCCCCGGATTCACCAACCTCGATCTCGTCGTCGCGAAAACATGGACGGTGGCGGGGTCGCGTCAGCTCGAGCTGCGCTGGGAGGTGTTCAACGCGCTCAACAACACCAACTTCGATCTCCCCAACCGGATCTTCGGCACGGCGAACTTCGGGCGCATCTTCAGCGCGAAGAGTCCGCGCGAGATGCAGTTCGGCGCGAAGTTCAGTTTCTGAGCCGGGGAGGCTATGCTGGCCGCGTGACAGATCCGGGCGGCTGGCGTCGGCATTCCTCTCGATACTTGTTCGAAAGCAAATGGTTTCGGCTGCGGCAGGATGGTGTTGCCCTGCCGAACGGCGATCGCATCACGTACACGATGATCGAGCATCCAGGCTTCGCGCTCGTCGTGCCAATGATCGATGACCGGCACGTGCTGCTCGAGCGTTTGTACCGCTACACGCTGCAAGCCTATTCACTGGAATGTCCTGCTGGCGGGCTGGATGGGGACGCGCCCGTTGCGGCCGCGAGCCGTGAGTTGCGCGAAGAAACCAGTTACGTTGCTGGCGCCATGACTCCGCTCGCGACGTTCAATGGGAGCACTGGTATCAGCGACGAGGTCTTTCACATCTTCCTGGCGACGGACCTCGGGCGAACCGGCGAGGTACAGCGCGAAGCGACGGAACAGATGGAACTCGTACAGATGCCGCTCGGTGATGCGGTGCGTCTTGCGGAATCAGGAGGGGTCAGGGACGCGTCGAGCGCCCTCGCGCTCATCCTTGCCGAGCGATACCTCCGCTCACGCTGAGGAATCCCGGGGACCGGCGGAGCGCTGGGGGCGTCTCCGTCGTGTGTCACTGGTGTAGTACTGAGAACAGGAATTGGTCGGGATGACTGGATTCGAACCAGCGACCCCTTGACCCCCAGTCAAGTGCGCTACCAGGCTGCGCCACATCCCGACGCCGGGGCCCGTACTCTCAGGCCCACCAATCATTTTACTCGCTAGTCCGGCTAAAGCCGGACACTACGTTGTACGCCCCAGTACTTTACGCGCTCGCGCGTTTCCCGCGTTTGGCGACGGCGGACGACTTTCCGGATCCACGCTTGGGCGTCTGCTTGGCGATGACCCGAGTCTTCGGACGGGACTCGAGCGGTCGCCTGGCGATTTTGGCCGATATCGGCGGCGTCAGGCGGTAGTCATCGACGACCACGACCGTCCCGGGGGCAGCAGACAACAGCCTGAGAATTGATTTCAGGCCGTCGCGGACACTCGCGATGCGCGTCCGCGCATCCGAGGCGAGCGCTTCGAGCACCTCGGCCACTTCTTCATCACTGGCGCCAGGCGGCGTCGAGGTTTGCTCCAGGCGCTTACGAGCGCCCGCCAGCGTCAGACCTTCACCGAATACGAGCTGCTTGATCTTCTGAACCTGCTCGATATCCGACTGCCGGTACAGCCGCGGGCTTTCGGGCGACTTCTGGACCCCGATGCCTGGAAACTCCTTCTCCCACGATCGCAGCACGTACGGCTGCAGTTGGGCCATTTCACAGACATCCGCAGCTCTGAACAGCTTCGGGGTCATCGGCACTCAGTATAGCAACAGGTTCAAGAGGTTCAATGGGTTGAACCCTCCCGACCTTTCCGCCGTCGGGCGCGAACGTGGATTCGAATCGGTGTGCCCTCGAATCCGAACTCCTCCCGGAGACGGTTTTCGAGGTAGCGCTGATAGGAGAAGTGAAAGGTTGTGGCGATGTTGGTGAAGAAAACGAACGTCGGTGGTGCAACGCTGGTCTGCGCCGCATACAGGATCCGAACGTGCCCCTTGCCGGGACTGGCGGGTGGATGCTCGGCCGCGACACGCTCGACGAATTTGTTCAGCTCCGTCGTCCTGACCCGCTGCTGCCGCGACTCCGCGACCTTGTCGATCGCCTCGAGCAGCCGCGGGGTCCGTTCCCCGGTCAACGCCGACACGTGGAGAATCTTCGCGTAGTCGAGGAACTTCAGCTGCCGCCGAAGTTCAGCGTCGAAGCCTTTCACGAAGTCTGGGCCATTGTCCTTGGTCAGGTCCCATTTGTTGGCGACGATGATGATGCCGCGTCCCAGACGATCGGCCTCACCGGCTATCGCCGCGTCCTGATCGGTGGCGCCCTGCGACGCGTCGACAACCAGCACAACCACGTCAGCTGCCTCAATCGACCGTCTGGCGAGCATTACACTGACGGCTTCGACCTGTCCTCCTCGGCCTACGCGTCCCGGGCGCCGAATGCCCGCCGTGTCGACGATGCGAAACGTGCGCTTGTGCCAGGTGAGCACGGTGTCGACGGCATCTCGTGTCGTTCCCGGCATCTCGCTGACAATCATCCGCTCCTCACGGAGCAACCGATTGACCAGGGAGGACTTGCCAGCATTGGGACGCCCTACGATGGCGACCTTCACCTCGCTCGGCTTTGGCGCCGACGAGGCTCCCGAGGCCGGCAGCGCGCGGACGATGGCGTCCATGAGGTCCCCGACGCCGTCTCCGTGTTCGGCGGCAATCTCGAGGACCGGATCGAACCCGAGCTGATACATCTCGAGGGCGCCACTGCGCGCACGACGGTCGTCGATCTTGTTCACCGCCAGGAGGGCGGGCTTCCCCGCTTCTCGAACCGCCCGCGCGATGTCGCGATCGCCGCCGACCAGTCCCTCACGCCCATCCACAACGAGCACAAGGAGATCGGCATCGCTGATGGCGCGACGACCGCGTTCCAGCACGAGTTCATGCAGAGGGTCTTCGCTTGCGCCGAACATGCCGCCGGTGTCCGTGAGCTCGAAGTGTGTGCCCTCCCACTCCACGGGTTGCGCAAGGACATCGCGAGTCGTGCCGGGAATGGGCGTCACGATCGCACGCCGTGTTCGCGTGAGGCGATTGAACAGGGTCGATTTGCCTACGTTGGGGCGACCGACCAGCACGACGGATGGCAGAGATCTGGGCACTCTTGTGGCTTCTGTTGACAGGCTAAGTGATTTATTTTTACAGTAGTTACAGATTTTTTAGTGCGAGGCGCCCACGCATGATCAAGGTCGACATCGTCAACGAGGTCTCGAAAATCGCGGACATCACCAAAGTCAAGGCTGAGGTTGCGGTCGATGCGGTGTTCGATGCCATGCGTTTGTCGATGCAGCGTGGCGATCGCATCGAGTTGCGCGGCTTCGGTGTCTTCCAGGTGAAACCGCGCAAAAGAGGCATTGGCCGGAACCCCCGGACCGGGAAAGAGGTGCGCATCCCCCCAGGTCGGACGATTCGCTTCAAGCCCGGTAAAGATCTGCAGAATATCGGATAACGCGCCCGCATGGGCTCTCCCTTTCGCACCCAATTTCCTGAGATCCGCGACGAGGCGGAGCTGTCGTCACGAGACTACCCCTACGTCACGCCCAGCTCCCGGCCGCCGGAGCGGATGTGGCGCTACATCACTCTCTTCGTCCTCACGCTGATCACCACGACACTCGTTGGCATCGAGCACTACGCCAGCTTTTACCTCGGCTTCAGGACCTCGGCGGAGCTGCCATTCTCCTACCTGGAACTAGCGGTACGAGGCTTCTGGTACAGCCTTTCTATCCTCGCCATCCTGGGCGCGCACGAGTTCGGCCACTACTACGCGTGCCGCTATTACGGCGTCGACGCGTCGCTTCCCTATTTTCTCCCGGTTCCACCAGTCGTGTTGTCCGGCACCCTGGGAGCATTCATCCGGATCCGGCAACCGTTTCCCAGCAAGCGAGCCCTGTTCGACATCGGTATCGCCGGTCCTATCGCGGGGTTCGTCGTCCTCGTGCCGGTGCTGATGATCGGGATGTATCTATCTCGCGTGATCGAAGTACCCAAGGACTTCCAGGGTGTGCTCATCGAGTTGGGCGAACCACTGCTCTTCAAAGTCGCTGCGTGGTTGACGTTTGGTCCGGTGCCAGAAGGTTCGACCGTCAGCATGCATCCCGTCGCGTTTGCGGCATGGTTCGGGATGCTCGCCACAACGCTCAACCTGTTTCCCGTCGGTCAGACTGACGGCGGGCACATCTCGTACGCCGTGCTCGGCGGCCGCAGCATGTTCGTCAGCATTGGGACAGTCCTGTGCCTGGTCGCGCTGTCCTTCCTGTCTACCTCGTGGATGCTGTGGACTGTTCTCATGGTCGCGATGCTCGTCATGTTCGGCCCACGGCATCCGCGATCGGCCGATGAGCACGTGCCGCTCGATCGAACGCGCATCTGGCTCGCGGTGTTCGCGGTGGTGGTGTTCGCGCTGTGCTTCGCCCCGGTGCCGGCGGAGATCATCGACCTCGTGAAACGGTGAAAGGCCCCCGGGGCCCTTACGTCACGTTCAGCGGATCGACGTCGATCGTCACCTTCCGCCGGATCTCCGGCATCTCAGCCAGCATCGCCTCGAGCGCGTGACGCATGTCGGCGCGCTTGCCGCCCTTGAGGAAGAACTGCACTCGATGTTCACCCCTCAAACGGACCAGGGGCGCAGGCGCAGGACCGAGAATCGTGAAGCTGCCCGCCACCGCAAACGGCTTCAGCCATTGCACCGCATCGCTCGCCGTGCGCATGGCGTCCTCGAACGATCGCCCGCGTACGACCACGTTGACCAGCGCCACGACCGGCGGATACCGCATGCCGCGGCGGTATGCGATCTCACGTTCGAAGAACGCTGCGTAGTCCTGCCGGCAGGCGAGCTGGATGCTGTAATGCTCCGGGTACAGCGTCTGAACGATCGCTTCGCCGACTCGCTCGCCACGGCCGGCACGGCCAGCAACCTGCGTGAGCAGCTGGAACGTCCGTTCGCCGGCGCGGAAGTCTGCGACACCAAGGCCCACATCGGCGGATATCACTCCGACCAGCGTCACGCGCGGAAAGTCGTGCCCCTTCGCGATCATCTGCGTACCGACAAGGACGTCCAGTTCACCCGCGGCAAAGCGCGACAGGATCGACGTGAGCGCGCCCTTCCGACGCACTGAATCACGGTCGACGCGACCAATTCGCGCGCCGGGAAACTGGTCGCGCAGCTGCTGTTCGACTTTCTCGGTGCCGAAGCCCGCCTGCTCGAGATACGGCGCCGCACACTTGCGGCACGCCCTCGGTACCGTCATCGAGTAGTTGCAGTAGTGGCACCGGGCTTTCCAGCCCTGGCGGGCCGTGTGCACCGTCAGCGAGATCGTGCAGTTGGGGCACTCGAAGGTGTCGCCGCACTGCCGGCAGAACACCGCCGTCGCATAGCCACGGCGATTGAGCAGCACGAGCACCTGCTCCCGACGTGTGAGGCGATCGGCGATGCCGGCAGCCAGGACGCGCGAGATCACGGCATCAGGCCCCTGGTCGGCATACTCCTCACGCATGTTGACGAGCCGGACCGAGGCCAGCGGCCGATCGAGCACTCGCTTGCCGAGCGTAGCTTTCACGTACTTACCTGAGAGCGAATGCTGATAGCTCTCCATCGAGGGCGTTGCCGAACCAAGCACCACGAGCGCCTTCTCTTCTCGACCGCGCACGACTGCCACATCACGACCGTGATACCGCGGCGCTTCTTCCTGCTTGTAGGACGTGTCGTGCTCCTCGTCCACGACGATGACGCCGATGCGCGTGAGTGGCGCAAAGACCGCCGATCGCGTGCCGACCACGACATCGACGTCGCCGCGACGGATGCGATGCCATTGATCGTGGCGTTCGCCGTCGGAGAGCCCGCTGTGCTGAATGGCGACGCGTTGACCCAATGCGCCACGAAAGAGTGCGGTGACCGAAGGCGTCAGCGCGATCTCCGGCACCATGAGCAGCGTCTGACGACCGTTGCGCCGCGCGCGCTCGGCAAGCCGCAGGTAGAGCTCGGTCTTCCCGCTGCCGGTCACCCCATGGAGCAGCGCTACTCGGAAATCACCGCCATCTGCGAGTGCCGCCAATTGTGTGAATGCCTCTGCCTGATCTGTCGTCAGCACACGCGTCGGCGATGGCGCCACGTCGCGCATCACGGCACGCTCGAATGGATCGCGATCGGCAGCCTCCTCTCGAAGCGCGACCAGGCCCCGCTTCGCCAGCCGTGCGATCACATCTCCGGACACCCCGCGCTCGCGCAGCGCCGACAGTGGCAGGCCGGTCGAACTAACAGCGAGGATCTCGAGCGCCTCTTGCTGCTTCGGGGTCAGATCCCTTGAGTCCGCTCGAGTCAAGGGGTCTGACCCCAGTGCGGTGACAGTCGCGACCCGCGCGGTCTTGAACGAGGTCGCCTTTCGCCGCGCGCCGGGTGGCATAGCCGTGACGATCGCATCGCCAATACCGGCCAGGTAATAGTCAGCCACCCATCGACAGAGCGAGACGACGCCTGGCGGCAACAACGGATCGTGATCGAGTATTTCGATCACATCCTTGAGCTCACCCACGCTCGGCTCGGCCGGGTACTCGACGACACAGCCGGTCAATACCCGGCTGCCAACGGGCACGCGAACACGCGCGCCAACTGCTGGCAGTGGCGAACCGTCTGGAACGCTGTACGTGAGGAGACCCAAGAACGGAACGGGAACTGCGACGGAGACCCTGCGCACGTCAATTCAGAGTTATTCGTCCGCGCCTTTCGTCAGCAGCGCACGGACTTTCTTCATATCCTCCCATACCTCGCGCTTCGAGGACGGGTTGCGCAGCAGATATGCGGGATGGAACGTCGGTATCAGCGTCGCCGATCGAAAACGGTACTCACGGCCTCGCATCCGCGTGATCGGATCGTTCGTCTTCAGCAGTGATTGCGCCGCGAACTTGCCGAGCGCGACGATGACCTTCGGCTTCACCATGTCGATCTGCCGGAACAGGAACGGCTCGCAGCGCTCCACTTCATCCGGCTCCGGGTTGCGGTTCCCGGGCGGACGGCACTTGATGACATTGGCGATGTACACGTCGCCACGCTGCAACCCGATGGCCTCGATGATCTTCGTCAGCAATTGCCCGGCACGTCCCACGAACGGCTCGCCCTGAATGTCTTCATCGGCGCCGGGCGCCTCGCCAACGAACATCAGATCGGCGGTCGGATTACCTACGCCAAAGACCACCTGCTTGCGACCGAGGGTGTGAAGCTTGCACAGACGGCAGTCCGGTCCGATCTCGACACGAAGAGCGGCGAGAGCCTCCGCGGCTGACGAGAACACTGAAACGGGTTCTGAGGGCATGGGCGCGGGGGGTTCGACAGACTCGGGCGCCACGTCCCGGCGGTGCTCGCGAGCACGCCACTCCGGCTCGAGCCGCAGTCCATCGACACCGAGTTCGGCAAAGAACTCGAGATGGGTCCGGAGATCGTCGGTCACGATGGGTTCAGCGATGGGCGGTGGTCGATACCCGCGAGCGCAGCACACGCTCGACGCGGTCGAGGATCGCAGCCGCCACCCGATCTTTGCTCTGCAGCGAGATCGATTCGTCGGCCTGCTCACTCACAATCGTCACGGCGTTGGTGGCGACGTCGAAACCCCGATCGGGCTGCGACACATCGTTGGCGACGATCAGGTCGACACCCTTGCGCACGCGTTTCTCGCGCGCCTTCCTGAGCACATCGTCGGTTTCGGCCGCGAACCCGACGAGCACGGGTCCTGGACCTGCCGCCGCGCGCCGCGCACCGAGATCGCCAAGGATGTCCCGGGTGCGATTGAGCGTCAACGTCATCGGTCCGTCGCTCTTCGCGACCTTGTCTGCCGATGGCGCCGATGGCGTGTAGTCGGCGACGGCAGCGGCCATGACCACGACATCGGCCGCCGAGGAGGCAGCCATGACCGCCTCGTGCATCTCCGCCGCGCTGCGCACCCGCACGACCTCGTCGACGGCCGGCGGTTCGAGACGCGTCGGGCCGACAACCAAGGTCACACGCGCGCCGCGATGGCGAGCCGCGGCAGCCAGGGCAAACCCCATCCGGCCGCTCGATCGGTTCCCGAGATAACGGACCGGATCGATGTCCTCGTACGTCGGTCCGGCCGAGACGACCACGTGCCGGCCGCGCAGTGCGCTATCCGGTGGCGACAACAGGGCGCAGGCCGCGTCCACGATCGCATCGGGCTCGGCAAGCCGGCCCTTGCCGATCCATCCGCACGCGAGATACCCCTCGCCCGGCTCGACGAAGCGGACTCCTCGCGCGGCGAGCGTCTGCAGGTTGCGCTGCACCGCTTCGTGCGCGAGCATGTTGGAATTCATGGCTGGCGCCAGCATCACCGGCGCCCGCGTGGCCAGGTACAGCGAGCTCAGGAAGTCATCGGCAATGCCGTTGGCAAACTTACCGACGACATTGGCCGTGCAGGGGGCGACGAGCAGCAGGTTGATGCCATCGGCAATGGCGATGTGCTCGATATCGGCGTTCATCCCCGGCCGCCACTGCGACGTGATGACCCGCTGCCGGGTAATGGCTTCAAACGTGACCGGGCCGACGAATCGCGTCGCCGACCGTGTCATCACGGCGACGACATCGTGACCGCGCTTCTGCAGCCCACGGCAGACCTCGACCGCCTTGTAGGCGCCGATGCCGCCGGTGACTCCGAGCGCGATCAGGGACATTTACGACACAGCTTCTTCGATCTTGACGACCTTGCGGCGAAGGACCTCGCGCTGTGCAATCGTGACCTTCTTCTCGCCGGCTTCGCGTGGTTCCGCGCCCTTCAGCAGCTGGCGCGCGCGTGCACTGGCGATGACCACGAACTCGAAGCGATTTTCCTTGGGTGTCGTCTTCATGAATGAAATGTTCCTATGATGGCTTCGGCATCCTCGCGCATGCGCTTCACCCGCGCGCGCTCGGCGCCGACGATTGCCTGT
>JAICEG010000171.1 GCA_025924295.1 Vicinamibacteria bacterium | reverse complement strand
GCGGCCGGGTCAGACGATGCGCGTGCCGACGTCGACTTCGTTCTGGCACGGAAGGAAACGGATTTCGCCGAGGCGCTGGCACTCGCTGCCGGGGCCGTCGTCGATCCACTCGCTGACGAGGAGACTGTTGTGCCTGGGGGCACGGTCGGCGTCGGTGTGCGCACGTTCCTCGAGCATCCGGCGCTCGCGCGGATCACCAGTACGACGCTCACCGCTGGCGGCGGATGGCGCGTCGAGCCCGCCGCGGTTCCCGAGGCGAAGGGTGGTTTCCGTCGCGAAACACCCGCCAGCATCGAGCGCTACACCGTCTCCGTCCCGGCCACCGCTCCGCTGACGCAGCCCTACTTCCTCGGAAACCCACGCCAGGGCGATTTCTATGATTGGCCGGCAGACGCGCCGGCAGGGATGCCGTTTCAGTCACCGCTCGTCACCGCGACGGTGACGTTCGACAGCAATGGAACTGCATTCACGATCTCGCGTCCGGTGGTGTATCGCTTCGCGGATCGCGTTCGCGGCGAACTGCGTCGCGATCTCAACGTGGTACCAGAGCTGTCGGTCGGCCTCGACACGCAACTGCTGATCGTGCCGACCTCTGGCGCACCGAGGCCGCAACGCCTGGTCGTCACCGCGACGAGCTTCGTGAATCGAGCGATGACGGGAGCGCTGCGTCTCCGCTTGCCCGCAGGCTGGACGTCGACACCGGCATCGTCAACGTTCTCGATCGCATCGGCCGGCGAATCCGCGACCGCGACGTTCGACGTGACGCCGCCCGCGCAAAGAACACAAGGGGCGGTCACACTCCAGGCCGAGGCCGAGAGCGGCGGCCGCGTGTTCACGGCAAGCGTGGACACCATCGAATACCCACACATCCAGAGCCACCGCCTGTACTCGCCCGCGTCGGCGCGCGCCGAGGTCGTCAACCTCGCGGTGTCAGCCGTGCGCGTGGGCTACATCATGGGGAGCGGCGACGAGGTGCCGGATGCGCTGCGTCGAATGGGCGTCGACGTCACGATGATCGACAACGAGATGTTGGCGACCGGCGACCTCTCGCGCTTCGACACGATCGTCGTCGGCGTCCGCGCGTCCGAGGCCAGGCCGGAGTTCGTGGCCAACCAGATGCGGCTCCGCTCCTACATGGAAGGCGGCGGCACGCTGATCGTGCAATACCAGCAGACCGACTACGTCGAGCGCGGGCTGTCACCGTATCCGGTGAAGTCGCAGGGCAACTCACGCGTCACCGACGAGACAGCGCCGGTGCAGATCCTGTCGCCAGCGCACCCGGTCTTCACGTTCCCGAACCGCATCACGCCGGCAGACTTCAACGGCTGGGTCCAGGAGCGCAATCTCTACGCGTTCGGCTCCTTCGACGCACCCTACGTCTCGCTCCTGGAGTCGGCCGACCCAGGCGAGCCGCCGCAACGTGGCGGGCAAGTCATCGCCCCGGTCGGCAAGGGTCGCTACGTCTACACCGCGTACTCATGGTTCCGTCAGCTGCGCGCCGGTGTGCCCGGTGCGTATCGACAGTTCGCCAATCTGATCAGCCTTCCCAAAGCCCCCTGATTACCCGGCCGCGTTCGCCCCGGTGTGGTAGAACGTGGCAGCCGTGATTCCGAAGGTTTTCATCAGCAGCACCGCCAGGGATCTCGAGGCCTATCGCCGCGCGGTCGTGGACGAGTGCATCGGCCTCGGCTTGATGCCAATCGCCATGGAGTTCTTCGAGGCGATGACCAAGGGCGCAACGGAAGGCAGCAAGCAGAGACTGGACGAGGCCGATTTGTACATCGGCATCTTCGCGCATCGTTACGGTTACGTCGAAGAGGGCTACACCGCCAGCGTCACGGAATGTGAGTTCGACTATGCCGCTGAACGCGGGTTGGATCGGCTGTGCTTTCTGGTCCAGGACGATCATCCACTCGGTGAAATCCTGGAAGACGACGCAACCCTGGAGCGATTGCGAGCGTTCAAGCAACGGGTCGCGCAGAAGCACATTTGCTCGTGGTTCACGACCGTCGATGATTTCCGGGGCAAGGTGTGGCGCGCGCTGAAGGAGTGGAAAGCTGGCGATGCCAGGGCGCGTCTTCCGCAACCCACGCTCACGGCGAACGTCGTCGAACCGAGCCATGCCAACCGGCTGACCTACCGGGCGAGACAGACGCCATTTGTCGGACGGCGCGAGGAATGGGCAGCGCTCGAGCGCTTTCTTGAAGACGAAGCCGAGCTGTCGTGGCTGGTGGTGTGTGGACCCGGCGGCTCCGGCAAGAGCCGGCTCGTGCAGGAATTCTGCTTATCGGTTGGACCGTCTCCTGTCGAGCGTTCATCCGAAGGCCGATGGCGTGCGGGGTTCCTTGCGGCCGGGCACACCTTCGACTGGGCCACCTGGCAACCAAACGCCGATACGTTGATCGCAGTCGACTACGCCGCAGAGCGAGTGGGTGAAATCCGGGCGGTGTTGGGCGGGTTCTCCGCGCGCAAGAAAGAGGGGGCGTCATCGCGCGTTCGCCTGCTGCTCGTCGAGCGGGATGCCACGGGAGACTGGCTGCAGCAGCTTGTGAGCCGCTCGGACGGCTATGCCATCGAACAGCTCCGGTGTCGCGAATCGCCCGTCACGCTGGCGGCACTGACGGGCGACGAGCTTTGGGAGACCGTTCACGGCGTGTTGAAAGGCGGTCACGGGCTCCCGCAGAAAGCGGATGTGTTGAAGCGCCTGCAGGAGATCGACCCGGAAGGGCGTCCGCTGTATGCCGCTCTGACCGCTGACGCCCTGCTGTCAGGGCGCGATATCCGCGAGTGGGATCGGGAGCGGTTGCTGCGCGACGTGCTCGAGCGCGAGCGTCAGGCCTGGAGAAGCAGTGGCGCGGATGAGCGTTACGAGAATCTCCTGGCGTTGGCCACGCTCGTCGGCGGTGACACCGAAGCCATCCTGCAGAACGATGCGCGTCCCAACCCGGCGCTGCCATCGTTTCGCGAGTTCGATCGCGGCGTGTACGGCACGATGACCGCGTGCAGCCCGGACGGCAGCGATATCCCGGCAATGAAGCCCGACCTGCTGGGTGAGTTCTTCGTGCTCGAGCACATGCAGGGCAGAAACGAGCGCGTGACCGCACTGAACGCCGCCGAGTTTCTCAATGCCGCCTGGACGATCAGAGGCGGGAGCAAGTCGAGCGACTACTTCGGCGTGGCGAAATACATCACGCCTTCGTCGCTGATTCTGTTCATCACGCAACTGGTCGATGACTTTCCCGACCATCCCTCGACGAGACACCTTCTTCGCAAACCTGATGTGCCCTCTGCCGATCTGCGCTATTGGGCGACGATGGTCGCACTCGGGATCCGTCGCTACGCGATCAGGGGAGACTTCGCAGCCGGATACGCGCTGTTCCAGGAATTGATGGCGCTCGGCACCGAAGAGCGTCGACGTGCCGGCGGAGTCGCGGGATCCATTCGAGCTGGTCTCTACCTGTTGCCACTTCTCCTGCAGCAGAAGAGCGACAGTGAGGCGCGTGACGTCGTTCGCGGCGTTCAAGACATGGTCACGCACGAGGGCGCATCCTCTGGCGAACGGCGCGATTTCGCCGAGGCGGCACAGGAGTCGACGATGCTGCTGTTGTCCCACCAGCAGCTCGCAATGGCCGAGACACTGATCGAGCAACAAGCGACGCTCATCGGCCAGCACCCGGACGACCAGGAGCTGCGCCTGCCTTATGCAAAGAGCCTCTCGCTCGCGGTCTGTGTGGAATGGCTCGAGCTTCCGCACCGAGAGCAGCTTTTTGCGCGTTTGAAGGACTTCTGCAGAAGCCATGCGGAGAACGTGTGGTTGTATGTCACAGTCGCGAAGGCGGCGTTGGCGCTGCTCGAAGAGTACGTGAAGGTACCGGAACGCTCGAGCGACGCCGAATCGATGAATGCTCTGATTCGCAGTCTTCACAGGGGCCGCGCGTCGCAAACCGTCTCGCGCCTCCCGGACCCCTTGAACCCGTTCAACGTCATCGTGGTGGACGACGATCTCCGTGAGATCCGGCTCTGCCTGGCCGAATCAGATGCCTATCTCGTTGGCCCGTGGACACGGGCGGAGCGCTTTCAGGATGCGTCTGATTTGATCGACGAGATCGATCGGGTGAGCCGTCCGTACAAGCACGATGTCGAGTTCGCGCGCCGGTGGAGTTGGGCCGTGATGTTCAATGCAGAAGCGCGCGGCGAGCAGGGAGCCCTCGTGCAGGTGTCAAAAGCCGTCAAAGCCCTGGGCGAAGTCGCGACACAGTATCGCGAGCACGCGGCCGAATTTCGAAGATACGCGTCGCGGCTTGCACTGTCCATGATGCGGAAGAACGACATTGAGACCACGGCCGAGATGCTCGCTCTTCTCGCCGAGTGTGCGAGGGCGACTGACGCAGGCCCCGAGACGATTGCCGACTACGCAGAAGGCGCGATGGCCATGTGCACGCGCCAGCAGGCGCAGGAGCGCTGGCCGGAATCACTGATGACGGCCCGGCAGGCGGCATGGGCAATCCGGTCCGATGCATACCTCGAGCGCATGCGTAGGCGCGGTGCCGACGAGACCGCTGTGCAGCAGCTCATCGAATGGCTGGGGGCAGCGGAAGCTGCTGGGCAGGGATAGCCGCGAAGGCGTGCGCTCAGGAGCGGAAGGACAACCGGCTCCGGTTCGCCCACCACAGGCGAAACAGCAGCAACGAGCCGATGGCCACCGCCCATCGACGCGGTTCGGTGATGTCAGCCTTCACGAGCCACCAGAAGTGGACGACCGCAAGAATGCCGGCGACGTACGCGAGACGGTGGAGGCTCTGCCAGCGCCGCCCCAGCTTGCGAATCGCGAAGCGATTCGAGGTGATCGCCAACAGGAAGAGGATCACGAACGTCGCCATGCCGACCGTGATGAACGGCCGCTTGCCGATATCCACGATCATCGACGGCACGTCGAAGTAGTTGACGAACACGATCCACGTCAACATGTGCAGCGTGGCGTAGAAGAAGGCGAACAGACCGAACATCCGCCGCACCTTGACGAGATCGTTCGACCCGGTCAGACGGCGCAGCGGCGTAATCGAGAGCGAGATCGTGAGGAAGGCGATCGTCCAGGTCCCGGTCTGATCCGTGAGGTAGTCGCCCGGGTTGGCGGTGAGTGCGTTGAGGTCGCCGAGGACCAGGGCGGCGTAAAGGCCCCGTGCGAGCGCCGCGGCCGGAATGAGCGCCGCGGCGAAGCACAGAGCTTTGAAGACCGTGATCGGCTTCAGTAATTTTTGCGCAGGTCCATGTCCTTGTACATGTGGGCGACCTGCTCGGTGTAACCGTTGAACATCTCGGTCTTGCGATTTGGCACGAAGCTCGGTAACCGCTTCTCCCGCGCCTGGCTCCAGCGTGGATGATCGACGTTCGGGTTGACGTTCGCGTAGAAGCCGTATTCGTGCGGCGCCATTTTCTGCCACGTGTTCCTCGGCTGGTTCTCAACGAAACGGATTCGGTTGATGGACTTGATCCCCTTGAAGCCGTACTTCCAGGGCACGACGAGCCGGATGGGCGCGCCATTCTGCGCCGGTAGCACCTCGCCATAGATCCCTACGGCCAGGAGCGTCAAAGGGTTTTGCGCCTCGTCCAGGCGCAGCCCCTCGATGTACGGCCACTCCAGCACGTCGGTCCGCTGCATCGGGAACTTCCCGACGTCGTGCAGCGTCGTCATCTCGACGTATCTGGCCTTGGCGTTTGGCTCGACCTGCTTGATCACGTCAGCCATCGGGATGCCGACCCAGGGAATCACGAACGACCAGGCCTCGACGCAGCGCATGCGATAGATGCGCTCTTCGAGTGCGTACGGCTTGATGAAGTCGTCGATGTCGTAATCGCCCGGCTTGTTGACGAGGCCATCGATCTTGATCTTCCAGGGGCGCGCCTTGAAGTTCTTCGAGTTGTTCTTCGGGCCATCACCGGCGCCGGGGGCGAACTCGTAGAAGTTGTTGTAGCTCGTCACATGTTCGTACAAGCTCGGAGCTTCGGTCGTGCTGAGCGGGCTCTTCTTCACGTTCGGAAGCTTGGCCAGACCGCCCCCCTGCGCTGCAGCCTCATCGACCAGCGAAGGGAACCCCGCCGCCACCAGAGCGGCGGCCGACGCCTGAATGAACTCCCGGCGACGCAAATACACGCTCTTCGGTGTGATCTCTGACGAACGGATGTCGGGCGCCTTTTTGATCAGCATATGGCGATTATAGGACCGTTCCCGCAGCCCACTTCAAACAGAACTACGGAAAGTTCCATCCTTTGGATGCCGGGCCAACTCATCCCGCAGATTCCGCCAGTTTTATTGGAAACCGCCTCTACCTGACCTGTCGCCAGTCGCCCGCCGTTGCCATCGCACGCGCAAAGCACTGAACAGCCCGCGCTTCGGCCTCACGCTGGGCGACAGCCGAGAGCGCGAGCGTCAGTTCGGCATCGGCCGGACAGGAAATCGCCCTTGGCGGCGGTGCGGGCCGAGGGGAGCTCGAAAAATAGCGTGCTCCTCCCACGCGAACCCACGCCGGGCGATCACCAAGCGTCGTCGACATGAGCAGTTCCGCCAGGGCGGTGCGCACGGTGCGTTCGATGCCTTCGCGCTGCGTGAGCAGTGCCGCCGGCGCCAGATCGATCGTCGTCCCCGTGACCGCCGAACTGATCCACCACGGCCGGCGCACCTCGAGGCGGAACTTGTCGAGTGTCTCGTGCAGCTCCACGGTGACCGGGGGCGCGGCGACGCCCAGCGCCTGGGCCAGTGAATCACGCGCGGAGATCGTCAACTGCTCGAGATCCCGCGCGCTCACGCGCGAATCACGAGGCACCGATACGGCGACACCTGACTTGCCCGTGGCCACCACCCGAGTGGCTGCCGTTTCGCGCGGCAATGGCGAGGTGCCGGCGAGATCGGTGAGCCGGAGATTCGGGTAGTACTGCCCGAGAATCGCCTCGACCGACTCCCCGCGCCGGGCACGGCGACCGGCGCCGATGACGCACATCCCCACACCGTGCCCGTACCCGCGACCCGTGAAACGGACGACGTTTCCATTCCGGGACAGGCTGAAGGCCGTGCTGCGAATCCGCGTGGTCCCGAGCGCGTCGCGAAAAGCCGGCCCCGAAATCTCGTTCGGTCGCAGGCCCGGCACGCGAAGACGCTCGACCCTGCCCGAGGCGTTGTACCCGTCGATGGAGATGTCGCGCAGCGAGCCGCCACCGAACCCCGTGCGTGCGAGCGCCTGACGAAGTTCGCCGAGCGTCAGGTCCAGCTGCCACGGCACATCCTCGGCGTGCACATCATCATCGCGAACGACCTGCATGTACGGGAAGGTGGCGCCGGGCCAGACCTGGGCGGCGCCCTCGGAACGGCCGCCGCAGGAGGCCGAGTAGAACACTTCCGCCGGCGCGCCGTCGATCGTCAGCACCCGACCTGCCGTGGCGAGCGCCGCACGTCGCGAACTCTCGTTCGACGCGCGAAACACCTGGCAGTGGACCGTGTCACAGAGATCGAATCCTTCGCGACGATGACGTCCCATCTGCACGAGCGTGTAGGTCCGAATCGCAACCGCGAGCGCCTGGCGTGCCGCATCCGCCGCATTGGGTTCCCCTTCGCCGGCAAGAACGCGCGCGACGTAGACCTCGAGCGGCATGCGGTTCACACGGCGCTCACCGGGCGAGCCGATGACGACCGTGCGCCCACCGCTGGCGGCTTCCAGTTGTTCGTCAGTGATCTCGGTCTGCGCGGCAACCGCGGGCCCCGGCGTATGGAACAGCACCAGCGCGACTGCACACAGCAGGAGCGCGACCCCGAGGGTTGAAGATCGAGAGTCGATGGTGGAACGTCGTGCTGCCACTGGGGGTCTACAGCTTTCGTTTACACCCAGGGCGACAGTTGCACTGGATCACCTGCTCACCGTCGGTATAGTAGTCGTAGGTGAGCTCCTCACCCGGCGCGATGTTCCGGCCCGCGCGAATCCAGATGTCTTTCCCGATGATCTGGCTGTAGCAATTCGGCTTGCAGGCGTGATTGATGAAGCGCGCCACGTTGCCACCGACGGTCGCATCGCGGACCCAGCGGCGGTTGACGGTAAAACACCAAATCTCGCCGCGCTCGAGGTACTTCGTCTCGCGCTTGAAGCTCTCTTTGTGATCGATCAACTCGCCGTCGTAGGTGACGATGCGCGTGTTCTTGTTGATGGGCTCGAGGGCAAAGACGCCCCACCCGTGGAGCGCTGACTTTCGCCGCGCAATGCGCGGCAGCTTCCGAATGAGAACCATGTGCATGAAGAATACGCCATAATAGTCGCCACATGAGCGCTACTGCTGTCGGAGTCCAGGAAGTCGTACAGGCTTGGGGTCGCATTCTTTCCGGCTACCGCCCGAATCTCTCGATCGAGATCACCAAAGAATGTCCGCTGCGCTGCCCGGGCTGCTACGCCTACGGTGATGAGCACCTGGGGGGCAACGTGACGTTACGCGGTCTCTCTGATTACAAGGGAGATGAGCTCGTCGCCCGGTTCATGGCGCTCATCGATCAGTTCAGGCCGCTGCACGTCTCGATCGTCGGAGGCGAGCCGCTCGTCAGGTACAAGGAACTCAACACGATCCTGCCGAAGCTCGCGGAACGCGGCGTGCACACACAACTCGTGACGAGTGCGGTGCGCCCGATTCCTGCCGAGTGGCGGGGGCTGCGTCGATTGCAGGTCGTCGTCTCGATCGACGGACTTCAGCCTGAGCACGACGTCCGCCGCACGCCGGCGACCTACGAGCGAATCCTCAAGCACATCGAAGGACATCAGATCACCGTCCACTGCACGGTGACGCGGCAGCAAGTCCGGCGCGAGGGCTACCTGAAGGAGTTCCTCGACTACTGGCAGGCCAATGCCAACACGCGCCTGATCTGGATCAGCCTGTACACGCCGCAGATCGGCGAGCTTTCGACCGAGCGACTGACCAGGGCGGACCGCGAGCGCGTGATCGCCGACCTCTCGCGGATGCGGAAGAACTACTCGAAGCTGCAGATGCTGGACGGCATGCTCAAGGTCTACGCGCAGCCGCCCGACTCACCGGAGCACTGCATCTTCGCGCAGACGACCGAGTGCTTCTCATCCGATCTCGAGCGCAAGATCACGCCATGCCAGTTCGGGGGCAAGCCTGACTGCACGAACTGCGGATGCATCGCCTCGGCCGGACTCGAAGCGATCGGCCGCCATCGCTTGAAGGGCGGCATCCCGGTCGGAAAGATCTTCTACGCGTCTCTCGCGGTGGGCCGCACGGTCGCTCGCATGAGACGCGGCATCACGGCGCCGCCGGGAGGCGCCGTGCCTCCGCAGGCGGAGCAAGCACAGTAGATCCACAGTTTCGCAGGGCGGGTCCTGCCTTGTGGACCCGCCGGGTTTTGGAAAGCACGACCCGGCCTACGTAGAAGCAAGACCCGGCTACGGTCGACCCCGATGAAGGTCGACCATTGGTAAGTTCTGCCGTCTACCTCATCCCTTGATTCTTCAGTAATAAATCTCTGAGCACCAGTCGGTTCCTGCGCGCTGCATCGTTATCTGAGTAAAGAGACACCTCGGTACACGCGTTGCACAACAACGCTCTGGAGGAGGTGAACACGATGAAGTCAATGTGGAAGGTGCAAGCTCTCACGCTGGCGACTGCGGTCGCAACGATCGCGTGCGCGAGCACCGGCAGTTCGAACACGGCTATCTCGCAGCCGGAGCGAACCTCGCAAGTGGGTTCGCAGGTGCCAAGCGGCCCGACCACCGTCAACGAATCCACACCCGGGACGATTCCGGCCGGGCAGGAGGTTGACGTCAGACTGCGAAGCACGCTGAGTTCCGAGACGGCCGAAGTCGAACAGCGATTCGAGACCACCACGGTCGTTGACCTGGTGCAGAACGGTCGT
>JAICEG010000170.1 GCA_025924295.1 Vicinamibacteria bacterium | reverse complement strand
CGTCGCCCGCGATCTCGCGCTGGTGAAGGTCGCGGTTGCGGGCCACGATCGAGCGCACCTGCTGCGCGTCGTCGACGAGACTCGCGCCCATATCGTCGACTCGGGCGAACAGACGATGACGCTCGAGATCACCGGCGAACCGCCGCACGTCGACGCCGTCATTTCGCGTCTCGAACCGCTGGGCATCGTCGAGATGGTCCGGACCGGCCGAGTCGCCATGCGCCGCGGCGACACGACCTTGTCGGCGGCGCAATATTCCTGAATCGGGTCAATTTCTGAGATTGATGCAGGGGAGAGTTCAATGGCCACGATGTTCTACGACAAAGACACCGATATCGACCTTATCCGCCAGCGCAAGGTCGCCGTTATCGGATATGGCTCCCAGGGCCATGCACACGCGCTGAACCTCCAGGACAGCGGCGTCGATGTCGTCGTCGGCTTGCAGGCGAACAGCAGGTCCGCAGAGAAGGCCAAGACCGCAGGTCTGCGTGTCTACTCGGTCGCCGACGCCTCGAAGTGGGCCGATGTGATCATGGTGCTCATCCCGGATCAGCATCAGGCCAAGGTCTACAAGGCTGAGATCGCGCCGCACCTCACGGCGGGCAAGATGCTGATGTTCGCCCACGGCTTCGCCATCCGTTTCAACTGGATCGTTCCACCGGCTGACGTGGACGTCACGATGGTGGCGCCGAAGGCGCCCGGGCATCGCGTGCGTGAGGTCTTCAAGGAAGGCGCCGGCACTCCCGGACTCCTCGCGGTGCATCAGGACGTCACTGGGAAGGGACGTGCCACGGCGCTCTCGTATGCACGAGGGATCGGCTGCACGCGTGCAGGCGTGATCGAGACGACGTTCGCGGAGGAGACGGAAACCGATCTCTTCGGTGAGCAGGCGGTGCTCTGCGGCGGCACGAGCGCGCTCGTCAAGGCCGGATTCGAGACGTTGATCGAAGCCGGGTATCAGCCCGAGATCGCCTACTTCGAGTGCTTGCACGAACTGAAGCTGATCGTCGACCTGATGTACCGCGGCGGCCTGCAGTACATGCGCTACTCGATCTCCGACACCGCGGAGTACGGTGACTACATGGGCGGCTCGCGCATCGTGACCGCCGAGACCAAGGCCACGATGCGCCAGATGCTGAAGGAAATTCAGTCGGGCGAGTTCGCCAAGAAGTGGATCGACGAGAACGAGAACGGCCAGCCGAACTTCAAGAAGCTGCGTGAGCAGGATCGCAACCACCCGATTGAAGTGGTCGGATCGAAGCTGCGGAACATGATGCCGTTCCTCGATCCCGTGCAGTTGCCACAGCCCGCGACCGTCTGATGAACAAATACTCCAGTCGCGTCACGCAGCCGCGCAGCCAGGGCGCGTCGCAAGCCATGTTGTACGGCGTCGGCCTCACCGATGCCGATCTGCAGAAGCCACAGGTCGGAATCTGCGCCATGTGGTACGAGGGCAACACGTGCAACATGCACCTCGACCGGCTCTCGGCGCAGATCAAGGACGGTGTGTCGGCCGCCGGGCTCGTCGGCCTCCGCTTCAACACCGTCGGTGTGAGCGACGGCCTCTCGATGGGCACCGAGGGCATGAGCTACTCGCTGCCGTCGCGCGACCTCATCGCGGACTCGATCGAGACCGTTGTGGGCGCGCAGTGGTACGACGCCCTCATCACCGTTCCCGGGTGTGACAAGAACATGCCGGGGAGTGTCATCGCGATGGCCCGCCTCAATCGGCCGTCGCTGATGGTCTACGGTGGCACCATCCGGGCCGGCTACGCGCAGGGCAAGCCGCGCGACATCATCTCCGCGTTTCAATCCTACGGCGAGTATCTCGCCGGGACGATCACCGACGAACAGCGGCTCGACATCGTTCGCCACGCCTGTCCTGGTGCCGGCGCCTGCGGCGGGATGTACACCGCCAACACGATGGCGGTCGCGATCGAGGCGCTCGGGCTTTCCCTTCCGTTCAGTTCGTCGATTCCCGCCGAGGATGGCGGCAAGGGCGACGAGTGCCGGCGCGCGGGCGCGGCCATTCGCGTTCTGCTCGAGCGAGATCTGAAACCCCGAGACATCCTCACGGTGAAGTCGTTCGAGAACGCGATGACGATGGTCATGGCGCTGGGCGGATCGACCAACGCGGTGCTCCATCTCCTCGCCATGGCGAAAGCGGCGGGCGTGCAACTGGAGCTGGCCGACTTTCAGCGAGTGAGCGATCGCGTTCCGCTGCTCGCCGACCTCAAGCCGAGCGGCCGGTATGTGCAGGAGGACCTGCACGCGGTCGGCGGGACACCGGCCGTCATGAAGTATCTCCTCGAGCGCGGCTACCTGCACGGTGATTGCATGACCGTCACCGGACGAACGCTCGCCGAGAACCTGGAAGGCGTGGCGCACCTGAAGTCGGGGCAGGAGATCGTTCACACGCTCGAGAAACCGGTCTTCGCGCGCGGACATATCCGGATCCTGCACGGTAACCTTGCGCCGCAAGGTTCAGTCGCGAAGATCACGGGCAAAGAAGGCGAGTTGTTCACGGGCGTCGCGCGAGTCTTCGATTCCGAAGAGGCCATGCTCGCGGGACTCGAGCAGAAGCAGATCCACAAGGGCGACGTCGTCGTCATCCGCTTTGAGGGCCCAAAGGGCGGACCTGGAATGCCCGAGATGCTTACGCCGACGTCGGCCATCATGGGCGCCGGGCTTGGAGCAGATGTCGCGCTGCTCACAGACGGGCGATTCTCCGGGGGATCGCACGGCTTCATCATCGGCCACATCACGCCCGAAGCTCAGGAAGGCGGTCCCATCGCGCTCATACGCGACGGCGATCGCATCACCATCGACGCAGCCGCCTGTCAGTTGACAGTCGACGTCAGCGACGAGGAGTTCGCTCGCCGCAAGCAGGGCTGGGTTGCGCCGCCATCCAAGGCGACGAGCGGTGTGCTTGCGAAGTACGTGCGCCTCGTGCGGTCCGCTTCTGAGGGTTGCGTGACCGACTAGGGGCAACCCGCGAGAACGCGAGAGAGTGGGCGGACGCAACGCTATAATTCGGGTCCAAGTTGCTGACTTCTGGCACGCGCCTCGGTCCGTATGAGATCCAGTCCCTCGTCGGCTCCGGCGGCATGGGCGATGTCTACCGGGCGCGTGACACCCGGCTCGATCGAACCGTTGCCATCAAGGTCCTGAAGCCTTCGCTTGCGGGCGACCCCGAGTTCCGGGCGAGGTTCCAGCGCGAAGCGCGCGTGATCTCGCAGCTGAGCCACCCGAACATCTGCACGCTCCATGATGTTGGCGAAGCCGACGCCGCCAATTTCCTGGTCATGGAGTACGTCGACGGGGAGACGCTCGCGGCACGTCTGACGCGGGACGAGATTCCCCTCGACCAGGCGTTGACCTACGGCATCCAGATCGCTGAGGCGCTGGAGCGCGCGCATCGTCAGGGAGTCATTCACGGCGATCTCAAGCCGGGGAATGTCATGCTCACGAAGACCGGGGTAAAGCTGCTGGACTTCGGTCTTGCGCGACAGGTCCCGGCCGCGGCGCCGGAGGCATCCGACAATGTCACCCGTGTCGTCTCAATGAGCGCGCGGCCGCTGCTTGGCACGCTGCCGTACCTCGCCCCCGAACAACTCGAAGAGAAGACGCCAGACGCGCGCACTGATCTCTTTGCATTCGGTGCCGTGATGTACGAGATCGTGACCGGCCAGCGCGCGTTTCGCGGAGACAGCCATGCCGCGGTGGTCGCGGCGATCATGCGGTCGCATCCAGCACCGATGGCGACGACACGACCTGTGCCGCCCGCACTCGATCGCGCCGTCGCCACCTGTCTCGCCAAAGATCCCGACGAACGCTGGCAGAATGCCGGCGACCTCGCGCGCGAACTGAAGTGGATTGCCAGCGGGGGAGCGGTCAGCGCCGCCAAATACACGGGAGAGCGGATTGGTCGGAGCAGCCGGATCTGGATGATCGCGGCCGCTCTTCTTGCGTTGTCGACGTTGGCGCTGGTTGGACTGGCGCTGCTGCGGCAGCCTTCCGAGGCGGCGATCGTCCGGACATCTGTGCTCCTGCCCGAAGGCCTCCTCTTTCCCGGTGCGGGACAGCTCGGAGGCGTTGGACGGTTCGCGTTGTCGCCTGACGGACGGCGCGTCGTGTTCGTCGCCTCGGACCCCGAAGGGAACGTTCGATTGTGGCTGCGTCCGCTGGATTCTCTGGTCGCGACGGTATTGCCCGGTACAGATGGCGCGGGGTCGCCGTTCTGGTCGGCAGACTCACGCATGGTTGCGTTTGTTGCGCAGGGGCAGCTGAAGACCATCGACCCAGCCGGGGGCATGCCCACGACACTAGCGACATCGATCAACGCCCCCGGCTCCTGGAGCTCCGCGAATCTGATCCTGTTCAGCCCGACGCCGGCATCGCCGCTTCACGTCATCCCGGCGGCCGGTGGTACGTCACGACCCGCGACCGTTCTCGAATCGGCCGCCGGCGACATCCTTCATCGCAATCCGTTCTTTCTTCCCGACGGCAGGCATTTCGTCTACGTGGCGGTGAGCACACGCAGCGGCGAGACGACCGCGGCACGCGCGTCCTACGTCGCCTCGCTCGATTCGAGTGGCCCGGGGCGACCGCTGCTCGAGGGCGGTTCACCGGTGGCGTACTCACAGGACCACCTCGTCTTCCTGCGCGACAATCGCCTCGTCGCGCAACCCTTTGATCCAGATCGTCTCGAGTTGACGGGTGAGCCAAAACCGATCACCGAGCAGGTCGAACTGGCTGGCCCTTCGTCGACCGCGTTCTCGGTTGCCACCTCGGGCCTGCTGGCATATCAACCGGCATCCGGACCGGGCTCTCAGCTCGCCTGGTTCGATCGGAGTGGACAAAGGCAGGGAACGCTGGGAGAGCCGGCTGACTACGGTGACGTCGTTCTGTCACCCGATGGCCGCCGTGCCGCGGTCACCGTGAACGATAGCGCCTTCAACACACGCGACATCTGGGTGTTCGATATCTCGCGCGGCGTGCGCACGCGCGTCACGTTCGATCCATCTGACGATGTCACGCCGGTGTGGTCGGCGGATGGCAGCGAGCTCGTGTTCGCTTCCAACCGCGCCGGGCACTTCGACATCTACCGGAAGCACGCCAGCGGCGTGGGGAGCGACGAACTCGTCCTGAAAGACGACATGGAGAAGTATCCGACCGGGTGGTCCCCCGACGGCAACTCGGTGTTGTTCTGGACATTTGGCCCGGACGGCGCCCAGGTCCGGGTCCTGACGCTGAGCGATCGATCCACGACCGGCTACATCGGCTCGCCGTCCAATCCAGCACGCCTTTCCCGCGATGGGCGTTGGGCGGTGTACTACTCGAACGAGTCCGGACGTTCGGAAGTCTATGTCGTGTCGTTTCCCAAACCGTCGGAGAAGTGGCAGTTGTCGAGCGCAGGGGGAAGCCTGCCGCAGTGGCGCGGCGATGGACGCGAAGTGATCTATGTGGGTCGAGACAATCGGCTGATGGCGGTCCCAATCGAAGTCCGCGGTTCCGGGCTCGACGTGGGTGGACCAGATCCGCTCTTCGACACCCGGCCGGTCGGCCCACGATCGTTCTTCGATGTGGCGGCGGACGGACAGCGGTTCCTGATCAATTCGCGCCGCAGCGACAGCCTGTCATCGTCAATCACACTTCTTCAGAACTGGCCGCGCCTGACACTGCCGTGACCACACCCACCGGCGCGCGGTTGACCGTCCGCGATTCACTCGGCCATCGGGTCATCGTCATCGACAAGTTGCCGTTTCGAATCGGCCGTCGGCCCGGGAGCGACCTGGTACTGACCGGGGGCGAGGTGTCACGCGATCACGCGGAGATCGTGCTCGAAGGCGATCGGTATGTCATCCACGATCGCAATTCCAAGTACGGCACTTTCGTCAATGGTGCCCGGGTCATCGATCAACCGCTCTCGCACCGCGATCAGATCGAGTGCGGGCACGGCGGCGCCGCGCTGATGTTCCTCACCGATGAACGTGAGACGCGTGACGACAGCCGCACCGGTGCACCCGGCGAGCTTCGTCAGGTCGCGACCTTGCTCGCCGCCCTGCGAGCGATGGGGACCGAACGCGTGCTCGACGAAGTCCTCGCCGTGGTGCTCGACGCCGCCATCGAGACGACCGGGGCAGAGCGTGGCTTCATCATGCTCGCCGACCAGCACACAGGAACGCTGGAGCTGAGCGTCGCACGCCGCGCCGGCCGGGCATCAGTCGAGCCATCCGACTTCAGGACGAGCCGCAAGATCCCGGAGCAGGTATTTGCCACCGGTCAGTTGCAGGTCGCAGACCTGCTCGAAGGAGATTTGCCCGATATCCATACCCAGACCATCGGGTTCGGGATTCGCCATGTGCTGTGTGCGCCACTGCGGCTGGTGCGCTACGTCGATCGAACCGAGGAACCCGCCACCAGCGCCAACATCGGCGTGCTGTATCTCGATAGCAGCGTGCGCGGTCGATTCTCCTCTTCGGTGTCAGTCGCGGTCGAGGCACTGGCCACCGAAGCGGCGACGGCAATCGAGAACGCGCGGCTCTATCGCGAGGCGATGGAGAAGGCGAGGCTCGATGACGAGTTGCGGACGGCCTCGGAGATCCAGCAGGCGTTGTTACCGGAACCCCGGCGCGAGGGCGCCTTCTACGTCGCCGTCGGCGCGTGCGTGCCCAGCCGGATGATCGGCGGAGATTTCTTCGACTACCTGGATCTGTCCGGCGGCGCGTTCGGCTTTGCCCTGGGCGATGTGACGGGCAAGGGACCGTCAGCCGCGCTGGTGACGGCCGTCATCCAGGGGATTCTCGGGACCCACGCCGGCACGTCGGTGTCGCCGAGCGATCTGCTTACGCTGGTGAATCGCGTACTGTTGTCGCGTCGCATCGAGTCGCGCCTGGCGACGATCTTCTTCGGTTCGTTGAAGCCGGACGGGCGTCTGACCTACTGCAACGGCGCGCACAATCCGCCACTGCTGTTTTCGAATGGGAGTTGGAGGCGTCTCGAGGTCGGCGGCACGCTCGTCGGGGCGTTTGCCAATACCCTCTACGAGCAGGAGGACTGTCAGCTTCGGCCTGGTGACACGATCGCCCTCTTCAGCGATGGCATCGTCGAAGCCAGGAACACGGAAGGCGAGGAGTTCGGGGAGCAGCGAATACGTGAGGCGATCGAACCAGGTGTCGGCGAACCGGTCGAGCGCATTCTCGAGCGCCTGCTCGAAGCGCTCGAGGAGTTCACACGCGGCATCCCGCAGGCGGACGACCTAACTGCAGTCGTTGTGCGCTATCAACCCTAGGGCTGTGCTACCGCCGCTTTCTTGCGTGTGCGCCTGGGAGGCTTCTCTGGTTCGACCGTCGATGAACGTTCGAGCTTGACCATCGCAGTCGCGAAGCGGCGGAGGCCGTGTTCATCGAACTCGATCACCGTGTGGTGCTCGTCTACAAGTCGAATCGTACCCGTGCCGTATTGCGGTTGAGAGACCCTGTCTCCGATCGCATAGCCTCGCACCTGAGCCTCCTGAGCCACCACAGCCGTAGACGAAATGAAAAAATCCCTCGTACGCCGGGTCTCGCCTGAGGGCCCGGCATATCCTGGCGGGTCCTATACGGACCCGCGTACAGGCATGGTGCCTACCAGCGAGGTTCGCTACGACGCGAGGGACCGCGGTTGCCGTAGCTGTTGCCGCCACCGCCGCCGGATCGTGGAACCTGGGGCCGTGCCTCGTTCACCGTCAGTCGCCGTCCGCCAAACTGCTGATCATTCAGCTTGGTGATGGCATTCTGCGCATCGTCATCGGAGGCCATCTCGACGAAAGCGAAGCCGCGCGCGCGACCGGTATCGCGGTCACGCATGACCGTTACCGTTTCGACGCTGCCCGCCTGCGCGAACAACTCCTGAAGATCCTGTTCGTTGGTTTCGTAGGGGAGATTACCGACGTAGAGTTTTCGACCCATCTGACTGACTCCTGCGACGTTTCACAGACCACGCGACACGCGGGGCTTTCACGAAAACCCAGCCTGAGCGACTGTCGCTCGGCTCAACTGCATGCAGGAAGATCAGAGGACGGTCAGATCGACGCTGAACGCGATTAGCGGTGGGCTAAGCTTCCGGACGGGCAGTATACGACCTTAGTGCGTCGGTGTCGACTACCAACATCAAGGTAAGTGCTTACTGCTGAGATGGAAGGCGGTATCGACCGTCGGCTGTATGCCTCAGGAAACCTTCGTCGACGAGTTTCTTGAGGACCTGCACACATTCTTCCCGGCTGACCTGAAACAGGCGCGCTGCCTGCTCGACGGTCGGTGAAAACCCCCGCATTTCCACGAACTCGCAACGAATACGATCCGCGACATCGATACGCAACGGCTTGCGCGGAATCGCGGGCAGTGGGAGGGATTTGAACTGAAGGTCTGCAAGCGCGGGCGTGAACGAGGAAGGCTTCGTGGCGCGCATGGGCATAAGACCCTCCCTTGCGTTGTATCGACTTCGACGATACGCCCCAATGTTCGCGGCGTCAAGGTCGGAGAATCGACAATTGCATCGCAGGACGGTCTTCACTCGTGATATCAGTACAAGCGGGGTGCCTGACCTGCAGACGATGGAGTAGTGTGCATGATTCGGCTCCTCATCATTGCCTTCCTCGCTGCGCACGTCCTGGACGTGAGCGCGGCACAGCAGCCAGTCTTTCGCGGAACGAGCGACGCGGTTCGCGTCTTCGTGACGGTAACCGATCGCGACGGCCGTCTGATCACGACGCTCCAGCAAAGCGATTTCGAGATCCGCGACGAAGGCAAGCCGCAGCCGATCACGCTGTTCGACAACACTCCGCAGCCGGTGCGCCTGATCGTCCTGCTCGACGTGTCGGGCAGCATGGAAGGCAACCTCCCGTTACTGCGGGCAGCGGCGGAACAGTTGTTCGCACGTCTTGGACCCAATGACGTGGCGCGCGTTGGAACGTTCGGACGCGAGGTGGTGATCAGTCCGACGTTCACGCGCGATCTCAACGAGCTTCGTCGTGCGTTGCCCAGGGCAATCGAGCCCGATGCCCCGACGCCGCTGTGGCGCGCGGTCGATGAGGCGATGAACAAGTTCGAGGGGGACGGTGAAGGGCGGCCGGTGATTCTCGTGCTGAGCGACGGCAAGGACAGCGGCCCGACCGGCTTCGGGCAGAAATTCGTCAGCCAGGCCGAAGTGATCGATCGCGCCCGCAGTCAGGACGTGATGATCTACGGCATCGGCATGCGCAGTCGAATGGCGCGACGCGCTCCGATCGGCCCCATCGACATCCAGGCGGCGATGATCGCGGACCTGCCGGATCCCGGGCTTGGCCTGGCCGCCGAACAGACGGGCGGAGGATATCTCGAGATCCGGCCGACGCAGGATCTCGGCGAAGCATTCGCCCGCGTGGTCGACGAGTTGCACAGCCAGTATCTCATCGGCTTCGCCCCCCCGAAGCGTGATGGCAAAGTGCACGACCTCGAGGTCCGGGTCGTGTCACAACGCGGGTTGAAGCCCAGAGCCCGCAAGAACTACGTGGCCCCTAGGGGGAATTGATTCCGTCAGGCTACTCCGGGCGGCAGGGGAGTGGCACCATCGGCAGGATGGGTGACAGGCGGCACACCGAGGATCTGCCGCAACTCGTCTCCTTCCATTACCTCGATCTCGAGCAGTCGGCGCGTGACGCTCTCGAGCTGATCGCGCCGTTCGGTCAGAATCCGCCGCGCGTCGCCGTGCGCCTCGGTCATGATGCGCTTGACCTCCGCATCGATCAGGCGAGCCGTGTCCTCCGCGTACGCACCGCGGTCAGGACCCATCGGGATGTCGAGAAACTTGTTGCGCTTGTGCCCGTCGTAGTTGATGGCGCCGAGCGAATCGCTCATGCCCCACTCGGTCACCATGGCGCGAGCGATGTCGG
>JAICEG010000169.1 GCA_025924295.1 Vicinamibacteria bacterium | reverse complement strand
GCCTGCCCAGGCATCGATGACCAGCTTGCCGTCGAGGTACGCGGCGACCTGAAGGCCGATCTCCGTCGTGTCGCGCACGATGTTCTCGAGCACCGCGCGCACGTTGTCGTTGGCGGCGCCCAGCGTCGCCTGCGCGGCCACGTCCCGGTTGGCGAGCGCGGCGGCAGCTGCGGTCATCCCGGCGGTTTCGAACAGCTGTCGACGCGTAAACATGGTGGAACCCACATCGGCCTCCTGTGTGCCGCGGATTCTCTCAGATTTCACGATGGTGATGTTAGAGGAGGCTCGCCGCGTCGGGTGCACGTCGCAGATGGTGGATTGAGTTTGCGGCGGGACACAGGCTGCGGCAGCGAACCTGCGAGCGGCGCGGAGCACGCGACAGACGGGAAACCGCGAGCGCAGGGCCGAGTCCGGCGCAGGTCACGGATCTGCGCCTGCTGCAACCAGCACCCGGAGCCGCGGTTTCCCGCGCCGTCGATCGGTTCGCCGAGCAGACTGTGGCCCGCCGCACCTGAGGCCGCGCGATCGCACGGGCGATGCGCTATCGCCTTCCCCCGACCTCGTCGAGATGCTTCAGCAGATCTGCAGGATCTTCATAGACCCGATAGGCTCCGGCTCGCTCCAGCTCCTCGAGTCCGTATCCACCCGACAGAAGCCCGATGCCGAGTGCACGTGCCCGTGTGGCTGCCAGCATGTCCCACACGCTGTCGCCAACAACCGATGCCGTTTCGATGCGCACGCCGAGACGCTCGGCCGCGACGAGGAAGAGATCGGGTTCAGGCTTGGCGAACTTCACCTGATCGCGCGTGACGACGGGAACGCGGCTGAGATCGACGCCGAGCTTGTCGAGAATCGGACCCGCAGTCTCGATCCGGCCGCTGGTCGCGATCGCCCACGGGATCTCCGCATTGGTCAATGTGTTCAGCAGGGCAGTGGCGCCAGGGAGCGGTCGCACGTCGTCTCGATTGCGCTTATAGGCTTCCGCGTGCAGCCGCTGCAATCGCTCGACGCGAGCCGGATCAATCTCGACCTGCGTTTCGCGCAGCAGCATGTTGGTGAACAGTCCGCCGCTCATGCCGATCTTGCGATGGATGCGCCAGACCGAAAGGTCGATGCCTTCCGTTTCGAGCGCTTCGCGCCACGCCAGCACATGTTGATAAACGCTGTCGACGAGCGTCCCGTCGAGGTCGAACAGGAAAGAAGTGTTCATAGGGGTACCATTGTCGTCATGAAGACCATCGGACTCATCGGTGCGGGACACATCGGCGGCCAGGTCGCGCGGCTGGCGGTGAAGAGCGGCTACGACGTGGTGATCAGCAATTCACGAGGGCCGGAGACGCTGTCCGATCTCGTCGCCGAACTCGGGCCCAGGGCCCGCGCGGCAGTGCCGATCGACGCTGCCAAGGCTGGTGACATCGTCGTGGTCACGATCCCGCTGAAGAACTATCGCTCGGTTCCGGTCGAGCCGCTGGCGGGGAAGATCGTCATCGACACGAACAATTACTATCCGCAGCGTGACGGTCACATTGCCGAACTCGACAACGAGTCGACGACCACGTCGGAGCTGCTGCAGGCGCATCTTCCCAAATCGAAGGTCGTGAAGGCGTTCAATCACATCTACGCGTCGCAACTCACGACCGACGGTCTGCCGGCGGGGACGAAGAATCGTCGTGCGCTGGTGATCGCCGGCAACGATCGCGACGCGAAGGCCACGGTCGCGCAGTTGCTCGATCAGTTCGGGTTCGACGCCGTCGACGCCGGCCCGCTCAGTGAAGGCTGGCGCATCCAGAGGGATACGCCAGGATACGGACCGCGTCGCACGGCGGAGGAATTGCGCAAGGATCTCGCCGCGGCGAAACGCTACGCCGACGGCGGCTAGCTATTTCTTCATCCACGCCGGCGCTTCGATGTGATTCGTGGACTTCTCGTTCTCGTTGCAGATGAACTCCATCATCTCGCCGTCGACCAGGACGCGGTGATTCACGCGTACCGTGAACGGTGTCGTGTACGCCTTGGCGTCATCGATGGTGATGTCGATCTCGAGCGTGCCGAAATTGGGGCGGCGGAAACGCTCGGTCATCTTGAGTGCATCGGTATACGGGCTGCCGTTCACGTCCAGCCAGCCGGCTTTTTCGTCGCCCAGGAAGTTCGTCGTCTCCACGACCAGTGTGTCGCCCTCCCACCAGCCGCGTGAGTAGCCGAACCACCACGGTGTGGGGTCGTTGTTCGGCGCCGGACGGCCGTCGAGGTAAATGTAGCGCAGGCCGTAGTTCGCCTCGTAGGTGATCAGCATCAGGTTCTTCGTCTGCACGATCTGCCGTGGCTGCGGATGGTTGTGATACTGCATGAGGCCGATCGGGAGGCACCACACGTCGGGGTTGTCCTTGCTGTTGTCCGCCATCCGCTTCTTCTTGAGCTCGGCCGCCCACGGTTGAATCGGCAGCGGATTCCCGCGTCCTGCGACTTCGAAGAATTGCGAGACCGGCGGTCCCTGGGAGAAGGCAGGTCCGGCAGGCTCGCCTGCGCGCCCACCGTCGAAGCCGCCAAAGCCGAGCCGCCAGATCCCGGACAGATCAGGCTTGCCATCGGGCGTGCGCGGTGTTGGCGCATCGAAAATCGGGTTGCCGTCAGCAGTTCGCGGCACGCCTGGAGTTGGATATGCCGGCCACTGCGCGCCGAGCGACGGCCCTATCGCCACACACACCGCTATCGCACCACACGCCACGAACCATCGGCTCATTCGTTGTCTCCTGAAAGCATGTAGAAACTGTCGCGGATCTTGCGTCCGCGGAAGGATTAGGGCAGGTTACCACGGCGTGCGGTGTAGCATATTTCGTCCCATCGAATGGAATCGCTTGACCGTCTGAAATCGGCCCTGGCAGATCGCTACGCCGTCGAGCGGCAGATCGGTGCTGGCGGCATGGCGGACGTGTACCTGACCCACGACCTCCGCCACAATCGCAAGGTCGCGATCAAGGTGATGCATCGCGACCTCGCGGAACTGGTCGGCGTCGAGCGCTTCCTGCGCGAGATCGAGACCACAGCCCAACTGCAGCACCCGCACATCCTTCCGCTGTTCGACTCCGGCTCCATCGACGGCACCGTCTTCTACGTCATGCCGTATGTCGAAGGGGAATCGCTTCGCACGCGGCTGAAACGGGAGACACAGCTTCCAGTTGCTGACGCGCTCCGCATCACCCATGAGATCGCGACCGGTCTCGGCTACGCGCATCGCCATGGCGTCATTCATCGCGACATCAAGCCGGACAACGTCCTGTTCCAGGACGGCCAGGCCGTGCTCGCCGACTTCGGCATCTCGCTCCCCAAGACCGACAATCACTCGAGCACGCGTTTGACGCAGGCCGGAATGAGTCTTGGCACGCCGGCCTACATGAGCCCCGAGCAGGTGACCGGGCAGGATGTCGATCGGCGAAGCGATATCTACGCGCTTGGTGCCGTGGCCTACGAGATGCTCGCGGGCCAGCCGCCGTTCACAGGCAACACCGTCCAGACCATTCTTGGCAAGGTCGTATCGGAGGAACCGCGGCCGATCGGTGAGCATCGCAAGTCGGTGCCGCCGCACATTGCCGCGGCGATCGCGAAAGCGCTCGAGAAGCTGCCCGCCGATCGCTGGCAGAGCGCGACTGAGTTCGCCGAAGCGCTGACGAACCGCAACGTCCACGTCGTCGATCGACGCGCGCCATCGAAGTGGACCCTGATTCCGTGGGCGCTGGCCGCAGCGCTCGCCATCGCACTGGGATGGGTCGGCCTTCGCAACCAGCGCGCCGGTGTTCCGTCCGGCGGCGTGGTTCGGTTTGGTGTCGAGTTCGAGAACGGGGTCGTGCCCAGCTTCACGCCGATTGTTCGTCTGAGCGCGGACGGCCGGCAGATGTTCGTGTCCGCGATGGTCGATCGCCGGGAGGAAGTGCTCCGCCATACCTTTGATCGCATTGGGATGGAGGTGATCAAAGGTGCTGGTCAGGGCGAGCAGGGAACTGGCAACAGTCGTCCATTCGTGTCGCCCGACGGACGATGGGTGGCCTATGCAAGGCAGAAGAGACTATGGAAGGTGCCCGTCGAGGGTGGCACAGCGATCGAACTGGCGAAGGCCGAGTGGTCGGGAGGGAGTTGGGGCCGAAACGGCAAGCTCGTCTACACGCAGTCCTACAACACCGGGCTCTGGATGGTGAGCGAGGGCGGTGGCGACGAGCGCGAGCTGACCAGGCCGGATGCGAGCAAGGCGGAGCTCGGGCACTGGTGGCCGCAGATCCTGCCCGACGGCGATCACGTGTTGTTCACTGCGTATCGCGTGCCGATCGAGAGCGCGACGATCGAGGTGCTCACGATCAGCACTGGTGAGCGGAAGGTGCTGTTGACGGGAGGGGTGAACGGCTTTTACGTGCCGACGGGACATCTGCTCTTTGCCGTCGGTGAGACCATACGCGCGGTCCCGTTCGAACTCGATCGACTCGAAGTGCGCGGCGTTCCCGTGTCGGTGGTCGACGATGTGGCGATGAATTTGACGGATGGCGCCGCTGCCTTCGACGTGTCCGAGACGGGAACGCTGGCCTATCTTCCGGTTGACTCTTACGAGACCGACACTGAGGTCGTGCTGGTCGATCGCAAGGGGAACGAGTCGCTCGCGCTTCCCAGGCGGGATCGCTACAACAACCCGCGACTCTCGCCTGACGGACGGCGGGTGTCGGTCGACATCCGGTCTGCCAGTTCGTCAGGCGATGTGTGGGTGTTCGAGATCGGGCGTTCCGGAGGCACGCGCATCACTGCGGAAGGCGGGCGTGAGTTCGGCGCCGACTGGACGCCCGATGGCACGCAGCTCATTTACAGCAGCGAGCGCCCGTTCTTCGATCTCTATCGTCGCGCCGCGGACGCCACGCAACCTGCTGAACCACTCCTGAGTGCCACCCACGACCACTACAACGCTTCGGTGTCGCGGGATGGAAAGCTGGTCGCGTTTTCAGTTGCTGTCCCTGGCGGAGAGATCTGGACGGTGCCGCTTCAGGGCGCGACGACCGCGACACAGTACTTCGCCAACGGGTTCAACCTCGGACACCCGACGATCTCCCCCGATGGAAGATGGATGGCCTACGACTCTGACGAGTCCGGCCAGGGTGTCGACGTCTTCATTCAGTCGTTCCCCGATCCAAAAGTGAGGCGCGTGAAGGTGTCGCCCGCGCACGGATCGGAGCCGATATGGACCCAGGGTGGTCGCGAGCTCGTGTACCGCGAGGGTGACAAGGTGATGGCTGTCAGCGTCGACTCCGCGAGTGGCGCGATCGGGCCGCCGCAGATTCTTTTCTCCGGACCGTATCCCGACAACCCCGGGTGGACGCGACCGCGCAGCTATGACGTCACGCCCGATGGGCAGCGTTTTCTGCTGACCAAGCTGCCGGGCGAACGGCGGCAGCCGCGCCTCATGGTGGTCCTCAACTGGTTCGACGAACTGCGCGCGCGAGTTCCCCGCTAGCGCGTGTCTAAAACGCGTCAACTCCTAACTTCCAACCTCCAACTTCCAAAGAGCGGTGTTTGGGAGTTGGGCGTTGGGGGTTGACCAGGGCAAGGAGAGCGTTGGATTTCGCGGCCATCACCACGGACTGATACTCCCACCATCGGTGGTGACCGGATCAGCGAAACATCGGCGATTCCGGCGTGTTTGGGCTGGCGCTGTTCGTGCACGCGTCAGGCCGTCAACTCGAGGTCCGTTTATGAACTCATTCTTCCATCGATGCTTTCTGTCAGCTGCCCTGTGCGCGCTCGTTGCCGCGCACGCATCCGCGCAGGACACGTCAAGCCGCCAGGAGGTCCGTCCCGCCGTCGCGTCCAACTGGGGCGACACCGGTCTGTGGTTCGTGCCGACCGCCGAAGTGCTCAGGCCGGGGGGTTGGGCGTTCGGTGCCTATCGCACCGAGCTTGATTTCAGACAGGGTTCGACCGACGTGGCGTACTACCCGGGGGCGCTGGCGATTGGTGCCGGCCCTCGCACGGAGATCTTCGGCGCGGTGCGCGCGGTCACGTCCATCGACCGCGATGCGCGTCCGCTCTTTGCGCCCGTCACTACCCCAACCGGGGGCGTCGTCAACGAGTATCCGTTCGTTCGCGAACAGTGGACCGGCAATAACTTCGGCGACACCTATGTCGGGACCAAGATCAACCTCCTCTCGGAGCATCGTCGTCAGCCCTTTGCGATGGCGGTGCGCGGGACGGTGAAGCTGCCGACAGCGGGTGAGGACAACGTCGGCACTGGTCAGTTCGATTACTTCGGCGATGCCGTGTTCAGCAAGGAAGCCAATCGCGCCGTCGAGTTCGCCGGTTTTGCCGGCTATGCGTTTCGCGGCGATCCTGCGGGCGTGAGCCTCTCTGACGGGTTCCGCTGGGGGTTCGGTGCCGCGTTCGGCGCGCGGTCGGTCCTGAGGTTTACGACCGAACTTCACGGCGAGATTCCGGTCAACGAAACCGTCCTGGTCTCGCCCGGTGCCATCGTTGGAACCGACGGTTCGGTCTCACCCATCCTCACGAATCTCGACTCGCGCGTGAACCTGGCCGCAGGTGTGACGTGGCAGCATCCGAGCGGGATGTTGCTCGGCATCGGCATGAACTATCGCATTGGAATCGAAGGACAATCAGCGGTGGGACTGCAGCTTCGTCTCGGGTTCCACAGTGGCGTGCGGATCTTCACGCCGCCGCCACCGGTGCCGCCGGCGCCGGGTCGAGTCGAGGCGACGCCCGAACCTGCGCCCGCGCCGATCGCGAAGGTGCCCGAACCAGAAGCCCCGGCCTCGCGTCCGCTGCCTGCACCGCCCGCAAATCGCGCACCCACCGTGCGAGCGCAGTGCGAACCATGCCGCGTCGAAGTGGGCCAGATGGTGACCGTTCGCGCGACCGGTCAGGATCCGGATGGTGATGCGCTGCGCGCACGCTGGACGGCGCCGGTGGGCGCGATCACCGATCCACAGGCAACGTTGACTCAATGGCGCGCGCAGACCGCACCCGGAAAAGTGGTGCTGAGGGTGACAGCCGACGACGGCCGTGGTGGCACTGCATCGGACACCGTGACGATCGAAGTGATTCCGTTGCGTGTGCTCGCTGACGTCCAGTTCGGGCTCGATAGCTCTGAACTTCGGCCCGATGCGCTCAAGACGCTGACGACGGCGTTGAAGGCCCTCAACGACTTGCCCTCGATGCGTCTGCAGATCGAAGGCTACGCGAGCCCGGAGGGGAGCCCCGAGTACAACAAGGCGCTGAGCGAGCGGCGTGCGCGAGCCGTGCGGGATTATCTGACGAGCCGCGGCATCGCTGCGTCGCGCCTGTCGATCGCTGCGTATGGTGAGGAGCGCCTGAGGTACGACGATTCGCAGGAAGCGACGCGCGCGCTCAATCGTCGTGCGGCGTTGATCATCGAGTGATGGGAGCATCCGCACGCGTCGACGCTGCCGTCGATCCGCGGCACTACGATGCGGGAATGTCCGGAGCAGGCACGAGGCCGATGCGGCGCATCATGCGTCCGAAGCGCGCGTCGCGCCGCAGCGGACCGGCCGGGCGGGCGTAGTTCATCATCGGCAGTATGCCGTCGCCCTCACGATACGCCCGGTCGAGCCACTCGAATGCCTCGTCGGTCCGGCCAAGGTATCCCGCAGCCGCAGCCATGCTCGAAGGCAGCACGTAGGCGGTCCGCGCCCGCTCGAGAAGGCTGTCGAACCGCGCCGACGCTTGCGCGGTGTCACCGAGCGCCACGTGCGCGGCGATCAGATCCCCCTCCGTGATGCTTATGCCTGGGCTCTCCGCGTGGGTTCGGGTGAGCTCGGCGAGCGCCTCCTCCGTTCGTCCGATCTCTTTCAGCACCAGTCCGAGAACCCGTCGCGCCGTCCACGTCGGTTCGAGCTCGAGAGAGTGGCGGCAGGCTGCCTCCGCCTCGGCGAACCGTCCCGCCTGCAGCAACGCGAATTGCAGGCCCGCAGTCGCCGAACCGGACAGTGGATCCAACGCCTCCGCGGCCCGGCCTTCCTCGATGGCCTGTTCCGTCCGGCCGAGAATCAGCGCCAAGTACAACGAGTGCCAGTTCAACAACAGAGACGAGCGAGACTGACTCGGGACGCGAGTGAAGTGCGTGTCGACCGACTCCCAGTCCCAGTCGTGCACGATGCCGATGAAGAAGGCGGCGGAGGCGGCATCAGGCAATGAGGCATCAAGCGCAATCGCTCGCTGCGCCGCGCGCTTGGCCCGGCGGAAGACGTCATAGCCGGGGGCGATGCCGTAAAAGCCGATCACCGACAGGACCGTCGCCAACAACGCGTGTGCCGGCGCGTACTCCGGATCGAGACGAACCGCTTCCTGCAAGTCTGCCGTCGCGGCGCCGAGATCTCGCCGGTTGAACCGTGTCCGTCCTCGCAGAAAGTGATGGTACGCCTCCAGGTTCGCCGCGCGCGTGACGGTCCTCTCGGCTCCGCCTCCGTTGAGCGTCACCTGCAGCCGGCTGGCCACCGCTGCCGCAATTTCATCCTGAATCGCGAACACGTCGTCCTGCGGACGGTCGAATCGTTCCGACCACAACTGAAAACCATTCGACGCGTCAACCAGCTGCACCGCGATGCGGAGCCGGCCGCCGGCGGCGCGCACGCTGCCGGTGAGCAGAGTGACGACGTTCAATCTGGTGGCGACCGCGGCAAGGTCGGAGGCCCCGCCCTTGAACGCGAATGACGAGTTGCGCGCGGCGACGCGCAGGCCGCGCACCTGGCTGAGCACGGTGATGATCTCTTCGGTCACTCCATCCGCGAAGTACTCGTTCTGCGGGTCGGGGCTCAGATTGACGAATGGCAGCACGGCAATCGATGGACCCGTCGCGGCCACGGATGGCGAGCGGGTGAGCGCTTCGAGGTCTGCGGTAAGTGCGCCGGCTGACGCGTAACGGCGCGCCGGGTCTTTCTCCAGGCACATCGCCACGACCCGCGCGAGGCCACTGCTGGTGTCGGGCCGCAGTTGCGTGACGGGTGTCGGATCGTGCTGCATGATCGCGATCAGCGTGTCGGTCGCGGTGACGCCCACAAACGGCGCGTGCCCTGTCAGCAGCTCGTAAAGCACGATGCCAAGGCTGAAGATATCCGACCGCCCGTCGACATCGACGCCGCGCGCCTGTTCGGGCGACATGTAGAGTGTGGTACCGATCACGGTACCGAACTGCGTGTCCGCGAAACCGGTGGTGGCGTCCGCCACATTCGCCGACGGCGCCAGCTTGGCGACACCAAAGTCGAGCACCTTCACTGTCCCGTCGGCTTTGACGATGACGTTGTCCGGTTTGATGTCGCGATGGACGATCCCGGCCGTGTGGGCGGCCGCGAGCGCGTGCGATATCTGAAGGACGATCGTCACGATATCGGAGATCGTCCGGCCCCGTTCGCGGCGTCCCCAGGCGCGGAGCGTCTCGCCTTCGACCAGTTCCATGACAAGAAACGAGACGCCCTGCGCGTCGCCGATGTCGTAGACCGTGCAGATCAGCGGGTGGTTCAGGCGCGAGATGACGCGCGCTTCGCGGTCGAACCGCTGACGAAAACGGGGATCGGCGGCCAGCGCGGCAGGCAGTACTTTCAGCGCCACCGGTCGATCGAGCCGCGTGTCACGCCCGCGATAGACCTCTCCCATTCCGCCCGCGGCGATCAAACCCGTGATTTCATAGGTGCCGAGGAGAGCACCGGCCGCGAACATCATTCGTGGTGCAGTGTAGTTGATCATCGAGCTCTTCTTTGATCGCGCTGCCTCAGTGCGCGGACATGCGCATCCTTCTCCGATGCCCACGTCAGCGCTCAGCGGTGAACAGTTCTTGTACGATCTCCGGCGATGCCGTCGCGATCGCTTGGGAAGGGGCTGCCGGCCGACGAACGTCGCGTCCTTGCGAGACTCCTTTCTCATCCCGTTT
>JAICEG010000168.1 GCA_025924295.1 Vicinamibacteria bacterium | reverse complement strand
CGAAGCTGCGAATCCTCGACGTGCTCGGCCTCGCGTTGGCGGGCAGCGAGACACGTTTCGGCCGCTCTATTCGCAAGGGAACTGTCGCACTTTCCCCTCCCGGTCCCTGCCGCATCGTCGGCAGCGGGGACAAGGTCGGCCTGACCAGCGCCGCATTCGCAAACGCCTCGTTTCCGCAGGCGCTCGAGTTCGACGACACGCACAACGAGTCGATCGTTCACATGAGCAGTCCGTCAGTGGCTGCGGCGCTCGCGCTCGCCGAGACTCGACCCGTCACCGGACAGGACGCCATCCTCTCGATCGCGATCTCGAACGAGATTGCGTGCCGAGTCGGCGTGGTCGCGCCGGGTCAGTTTCATCGGCGCGGCTTTCATCCGACCGGACTGTTCTCTCCGTTCGGCATTGCGTATGGCGCTGGAAAGTTGCTCGGACTCGATGCCGAGACGCTTGCCTATGCTGCGGGCACGTGTGGAAGTTTTGCCGCGGGATTGCTCGAGTGCTGGGTCGACGGCACCGACACCAAGTTCCTGCACTCGGGGTGGGCGGCACAGAGTGGCGTGTCGGCGGCGATCCTCGCCCAATCGGGAGTGACCGGTCCGCCCAAGATCTTCGAGGGGCGGTTCGGGTTGTTCGCATCACACCTGCAGGATGCGGCAGCGCCCAAGCGTCTCGAGCGTGTCGTTGATGGACTCGGCAGTCACTGGGAAAGTCGACTGTCGTCGTTCAAGCCGTTTCCAGCCGCACACGTGCTGCACCCGTACATCTCGGCGCTCCTGCGTCTGCGAGAGAACGGCCTCAGGCCCGCGGATGTCCTGCGCATCGAGTGCCCGGTGGCGGAGTTCAACGTGTCGATCGTGTGCGAGCCGGTCGAAGAGAAGCGTGCCCCCGCGTCGCAGGCGCACTGTCGCGTGTGCCTGCAGTACACCTTGGCCGAGGCGCTGTACTGCGGCAGGCTCGGCAAGGACGCGTACGAGGATCGCAACCGGCTCAACCCGGAGATTCTTGCGCTGGCTCGCACGGTTGACTACTACGTCGACCCCGAGTTTCCCGGTCCGGGCCGCTTCAAGGGCGCGGTGCGCGTGACGTTGAAGGATGGCCGCGTGCTGACCGAGGTCGAGGAGTACAACCGCGGCTCGGCCGAGAACCCGATGAGCCAGGCGGAGCTTCGGGCGAAGTTCGACGACAACTCCAGCGGAGTGCTCACCTCTGAGCAACGGGACCGTCTTGCGCACGAGGTCGGCCAGGCGGAAAATCTTTCCGATGCCTCCGTGTTGGTCAGCTTGTCCATTAGTCAACAGGGTAGGGCGGGTCTTGCTTTGTAGACCCGCCGTGGGGAGCCTACAGTGAATCGATTCAGGGCATTCGTAATCTCGTGCAGCGCCTTCTGCCTCGCTGTCAGCGCTGCCTCTGCTCAGGCACCGCGGACGCCCTGGGGTGATCCTGACCTTCAGGGGGCGTACACCAACAGCGACGAGAGCCTGACCCCTCTGGAGCGCCCCGACACGCTGAGTGGCAAGTCTCTGTCGGAGATCTCCCCCGAGGAGTTGGCGAAGCTCAACGAACAGCGCAATGAAGCCCGCATTGAAGCCGACAAGCAGCGCTGGGAGTTGCGCAGCCCTCTGCACTGGTTCGAGAACCACAACCCGAAGAACAGCCGCGCATGGCTCGTCGTCGATCCTGCCGACGGGAAGATTCCGCCGATCACTGCTGAAGCGAAAGCGCGCGCCAGTGCCCGAGCTCAGGCTCGAAAAGGTCGCGGCGAAGCCGACTCCTACGAGGACCGCTCCCTCTACGATCGGTGCATCACGCGCGGCCTGCCCGGCTCGATGATGCCGGCAATCTACGGCAACTCGTACGAGATCGTTCAGGGCCCGGGTTTCGTGGCCATCCAGTACGAGATGGTCAACGAACTGCGTGTGATCCCGCTCGATGGCCGTCCGCACATCAGTGCGGCCATCCGGCACTACATGGGTGACGCGCGTGGCCACTTCGAGGGCGACACGCTGGTCGTCGAGACGACGAACTTCACGGACAAGGTGCCGTACCGCGGCTCGAGCAAGGACCTCAAGCTGATCGAGCGATTCACGCCGCGCGGCCCTGGCGTCGTCGAGTGGTCGGTTACCTTCGATGACCCGGCGACCTGGACCCGGCCGTGGACGTTCGCGATGAACCTCACCAAGACGACCGAGCGTCCGTTCGAGTACGCGTGCCACGAGGGCAACTACGCCATGCGCAACATCCTCAGTATCGCGAGGGAAGAGGAGAAGAACAAGAAATAGACGGAAGAAGTTCACTCTTCTCAGTTCTCAGTTCTCAGTTCTCAGTTCTCAGTTCTCAGTTCTCGGTTCTCGGTTCTTGTTCAACTTCAGGTTCGGTTCGATGTTCGGTGTTCGTGTTCGGTGTCTGGGCAGAAGCGTGAACGACAGTCTCATCCATTCTCTTCAGCAGTTCTTCGGTCACCACGCGTTCCGCGACGGACAGAAGGAACTCGTCGAAACGGTCCTCGACGGTCAGGATCTGCTGGCCGTCATGCCCACGGGCTCAGGAAAGTCTCTCGGCTTTCAGCTGCCGGCGCTGCTCCTGCCTGGCACGACACTCGTAGTGTCGCCGCTGATCTCGCTGATGAAAGACCAGGTCGACGAGCTGAACCGGCGAGGAATCCGCTCGGCCGGTCTGCATTCGGCGTTATCAGCCGATGAGCGGCGCGGCCTGTTCCGCCTGCTTCACAGTGGTGAGTGCCGGCTGCTGTACGTCGCCCCCGAGCGATTTGCGTCCGACTACTTTGTCCGCACGCTTCAGGAGATCAAGGTCGCGCGCTTCGTGATCGATGAAGCACACTGCGTGTCTGAGTGGGGGCACGACTTCAGGCCCGACTATCGCGCGCTGAGGGACGCCGCTGGCCTGTGTCGCCGCAGCGATGGACGCTCCGGGCGCCCGCCGATGGCCGCCTTCACGGCAACCGCCACGCCGGAGGTCCGCGACGACATCGTCCACCTCCTCGGTCTCGTGGAACCGCGAGTCGTTGTCGCCGGTTTCGATCGCCCGAACATCGAACTCTCGGTGCGGCCGGTCTCCGGTGACATCGAGAAGCATCAACTGCTACCGCAGATGGTCGGAACGGGGCGCGCCCTTGTCTATGCCTCGACCCGGAAGAAGGCCGAAGCGGCAGCAGAAACGCTGAAGGCGGCGGGGATTGATGCCGCGGCGTACCATGCGGGTCTTGCCGATTCGGAGCGCTCCACGGTCCAGGATCGCTTCGCCGCCGGCGCGCTGCGCATCGTCTGCGCGACCAATGCATTCGGGATGGGTATCGATCGCCCGGACGTCGAGACCGTCGTCCATCTCGATATCCCGGGATCGCTCGAGGCGTACTACCAGGAGATCGGCCGCGCCGGGAGAGACGGTCGGGGAGCGACGGCGACGCTGCTGTGGAACTACGTCGACGTCAAGACGCGCGAGTTCCTCATCGATCGCGAGAACGAGGAGGACGCCGCGCGTGATGGCCGACGTCCGGATCCGGCCGAAGTCGCTCGCCGAAAGGAACTGGATCATCGAAAGCTCCGCCGCATGGTGTCGTACGCCGATACATCCAGCTGCCTCAGGGCGACGATCCTTCGGTACTTCGGCGATGCGGGGGTGAGGGAGCCGTGCAACTCGTGCAGCAACTGCGGACGACGGCAGCCGATCGGTGACGCCGACCGACTGCTGGTTCGAAAGATTCTGTCGGGAGTTGCGCGAGGCGGGGAGAGATACGGCCGTCGCAGGATCGCCGCGATGCTGGTGGGCGACCTCGAGGATCTGCCAGAGCCGCTGACACGGCTGTCGACGACGGGAATATTGCGGGACGAGCCGGTTGCGACAGTCGAGCAGTGGATCGACGCGTTGACTGGAGCCGGTGTGCTGCGCGCGTCCGACGATCAGTACCGCACGCTCAGTCTGACTTCTCTCGGCCGCGAGGTGATGTCCGGCAAGGTCCAGGATCTATTGATCGCTGCGCCGAGGAGCCGTCCGGCGCCTGCGCCGCGCGGCAAGCGTCGGCGGCTTCGCCAGGAAGAAAGCGGGGGGGATGGTGAGTCCTCTGCCATCCCGCTGACGCCGGTTGTCGATGCGCTGCGCGCGTGGCGCCTCGACGAAGCCCGCCGCAACAGCGTCGCGCCGTTCGTCATTCTGCACGATCGGACGCTGTTGGCGATTGCGTCGATGTTGCCGAAGTCCACTGAGAACCTACTTTCGATTCCCGGGATCGGACCAGCCAAGCTTGCGAGCTACGGCGACGCGATCCTGTCGATCGTCGCGACGGTCTCGGCCTCAGGGCCCCGGGCGTGATTTCGAACGCGCGTGCTATGCTGCCGCGCCTGTGCGGATAGCCGAACCACCAAGCCCGACTGAGACCAACCTCACACCGAAGGACGCCGACCTGCGCGCGATGGCCGTGAAGGTCGGATTTCCACTCGCCATTGGCATTGGTCTCCTGCTTGCGCCGGTGCCAGGCGGGCTGACGGTCAATGCGTGGCGATACTTCGCGCTGTTTTGCACCGTCATTGCCGGGCTCATCACCGAGCCGATCCCGCCGGCCATCATCGGCCTGGCCGGGGTCATTCTCGCCGCCGTGCTCGGGCTGATCCGCGAGGAGCCGGCGCAATCGGCGCAGTGGGCATTGAGCGGATTCGGCAACGCCACCGTCTGGCTGATCTTTGCCGGTTACATGTTCACCCTCGGCTACACGCAAACGGGACTCGGCCGGCGCATTGCGCTGCAGCTGGTGCGTCTGCTCGGTCGTCGCACACTCGGCCTCGGGTACGCAGTCACGTTGGCCGATCTGGCACTCGCGCCCTTCACGGCATCCGCAACTGCTCGCAGCGCGGGAACGGTCTTTCCGATCGTTCGGCAGATTCCCGAGCTCTACAACTCCCGACCAGACGATGGCACGGCGAGGCGGATGGGCGCGTACCTGTTGTACACGGCGCTGGTTGCGAGCTTCATCACGAGCAGCATGTTCATCACCGCGCTTGCGCCCAACACGCTCGCGGTGAGCGTCATGCGGACGACCGCCGGTGTCACGGTCTCGTGGGTCGACTGGTTCATTGGCTTTGCGCCGGTGGGATTCCTTCTGCTCGCCGTTGTCCCGTTCGTGATCTACAAGCTCTATCCACCGGAGATTCGAAACGCCCCGGAGGCACCGCGCTGGGCAGCCGATCAACTGCTCGCGATGGGGCCGATGTCGCGGAGGGAGTGGACGCTGCTCGTGCTCGTGTGCTGCGCCCTCAGCTTGTGGATCGGGGCGATCCATTACATCGAGCCGGCGCTCACGGCGATGCTCGTCGTGCTGCTCATGGTGATGTGCCGCGTCGTCACGTGGAACGATGTCATCGGGCACGCGCAGGCATGGAACATCCTCGTCTGGTTCGCCACGATGGTGACGCTCGCAGGCGGCCTGGCGGAGACGAAGTTCGTTGGTTGGGTCGCCCAGTCACTCGCCCCGTCGCTGCAGGGTGTGACGCCCACTACTGCCATCGTCACCGTCACCGGCGTCTACTTCTTCCTCCACTACTTCTTCGCGAGCATCACGGCACACACTGCGAGCTTGCTGCCGGTGTTCCTCGCCATGGCGGTGACGATCCCGAGCGTGTCGCCGAAGGAGTGGGCGCTGCTGCTGGCATATCCCCTTGGCCTCATGGGCGTGCTGACCACGTACACCGCCGGTCACAACCCGATCTACTACGGGAGCGGCTACATCAGTCGCCAGGCGTTCTGGGCGCTTGGGCTGGTGCTGGGGATTTTCTTCTTCGCGACCTACCTTGTCATCGGCGTGCCCTGGCTGATGTATCTGGGCTTCTGAGGGGTTCGTGACCGATATCAATCCGAGGTCGACAGAGTACGGTGACTACCGGCGTGCCGTCCGCGAGTTGTGTGCGGGCTTCGACAGCACGTACTGGCGATCGCTCGACGAGCGGGCCGAGTATCCCGAGGCATTTGTCAAAGCGCTGACGGATGCGGGCTGGCTCGCCGCGCTGATCCCCGAAGAGTACGGAGGCGGAGGGCTGGGCGTCACTGAGGCGTCGGTCATTCTCGAGGAGGTCAATCGCTCGGGAGCGAACTCGGGCGCGTGTCACGCGCAGATGTACATCATGGGCGCGCTCGTGCGACACGGCTCTGCGGAACAAAAGCGAGCCTACCTGCCCGACATCGCAGCCGGCCGGTTGCGGCTTCAGTCGTTCGCCGTCACCGAGCCCACGACCGGCACCGACACGACGAAGACCAAGACGTTCGCTGTCAAGCGAGGCGACACCTACATCGTCAACGGTCAGAAGGTGTGGATCTCGCGGATTCAGCACTCGGACCTGATGCTCTTGCTGGCGCGAACGACGCCGCTGCCGGAGGTGAAGAAGAAGACCGAGGGGCTGTCGTTGTTCCTGGTCGACCTGCGAGGTGCGGAGAAGCGCGGCATGACCGTACGCCCGATCCGCAACATGGTCAACCACGAGACCAACGAAGTGTTCTTCGAGGACTTCGAAGTCCCGGCGGCGAACCTGGTGGGGGACGAAGGCAAGGGCTTTCGCTACCTGCTCGATGGCATCAACGCGGAACGGATCCTGATCGCGGCGGAATGCGTCGGGGATGGCTACTGGTTCATCGACAAGGCCCGCGAGTACGCCAACGGGCGCATCGTCTTCGATCGACCGATTGGGCAGAACCAGGGCATCCAGTTTCCTCTCGCGCGTGCGTACACCAATGTGCGGGCCGCCGACTTGATGCGCTTCGAGGCGGCGCGGTTGTTCGATGAGGGCAAGGCGGCGGGGCCTGAAGCCAACATGGCGAAGCTGCTGGCGGCCGATGCGAGCTGGGAAGCGGCCAACGTCTGTCTGCAGACGTTTGGCGGCTTTGGCTTCGCGGCAGAGTACGATGTCGAGCGGAAGTTCAGGGAAACCAGGCTGTATCAGGTTGCGCCGATTTCGACGAACCTGATTCTGTCTTACATTGGAGAGCACGTGCTCGGAATGCCACGGTCGTTCTAGGAAACGAAGAACGAAGAACTAAGAACGAAGAACGCGGCCGCGCGGGGCATTCTCAAGGGGTTCTAGTTTTCGTTCTTAATTTTTAGTTCTTAGTTCTCCGCAGAGCCACCCCCTGTCTTAAACTGTTTTCACCAATGACCCCCGACCCCATTACAAGATTGACGCGGAGCATGTTGTTCGTGCCGGCGTCGCGGCCGGCGATGATTCCGAAAGCGGCGGCCAGCGCCGCCGACGCGGTCTGCATCGATCTCGAGGACGCGGTCGCGCCGGACGAGAAGCCGACCAGTCGCGCCAACGTCGTCCGCGCGCTCAAGGAGATCGACTTCGGCCGGCGCGTACGCATCGTTCGCGTCAACGGTCTCGACGGACCGTTTGCCTATCGCGACCTCGTGGAGATCGTGGAGGCCGCCGGCGATCGGCTCGACCTGGTGATGATCCCGAAGGCGTCGTCACCACGCGACGTGGTGTTCGTGGACATGCTGTTGTCCCAAATCGAATCGAGCATCCGCCTGCCTGTGCGGATCGGGATCGAAGCCCAGATCGAAACAGCCGCAGGGTACCTCTACGCGCGGGAGATTGCGGAGTCTTCGCCGCGGCTCGAGGCGCTGATCTTCGGTGCTGGCGACTACGCGGCGTCGATGCGCATGCCGTCGGCCGCCATCGGCGAGCGCGATGCGCACGACGAGATCTATCCCGGCCACCGCTGGCACGCGGTCATGCACACCATTGTCGCGGCGGCTCGCGCCAACGGATTGCGCTGCATGGACGGTCCGTATGCCGGCTACACCGACACTGCCGGTCTCGAACGCGCATGCCGGATTGCGCAGGCGCTTGGCTTCGACGGCAAGCAGTGCATCCACCCGGCACAACTCGCGACGGTGAACGCCACGTTCAGCCCTTCTGATGCCGAAGTTGCCAAAGCCACGGCCATCGTGGAGGCGTATGACAAGGCGGTGAGCGCCGGCCAGGGTGCAGCCACTCACGATGGCCGCATGATCGACGCGGCCAACGTTCGCATGGCGCGCACCACGTTGGAACGACAGCGACTGATCCCGACAACGTGAAGTCCCCGCTGCCCCTGGATGGTCTGGTTGTCGTCTCTGTCGAGCAGGCTATTGCGGCGCCGTTCGCCAGCCGCCAGCTCGCCGACCTTGGCGCCCGCGTCATCAAGATCGAACGTCCTGGTGTCGGCGATTTCGCCCGCGCGTACGACCACACCGTACGGGGCCTCGCCAGCCACTTCGTCTGGACGAATCGTTCGAAGGAATCGCTCACGCTCGATCTCAAGCAGCCCGAAGCCATCGATGTCCTGCGGCGATTGATTGCGCGAGCCGACGTGTTTCTCCACAACCTCGCGCCGGGTGCGATGAGCCGCCTGGGATTCGAATCGACGTCGCTGCGCGAAGAGTATCCGCGGCTCGTGATCTGCGAGATCTCCGGTTACGGTGCGACCGGCCCCTATCGCGACAAGAAGGCGTACGACCTGCTGGTGCAGAGCGAGGCAGGCCTCGTCTCGATCACCGGCACGGCGGAGACCCCATCGAAGGTGGGCATTTCAATCGCAGACATCGCCGCGGGGATGTACGCGTTCTCGTCGATCCTCGCTGCGCTCGTACGCCGCGCCACGACGGGGGGCGGAGCGCTGCTCGACATCTCGATGTTCGATGCGCTCGCAGAGTGGATGGGATATCCGGCCTACTACACCGGGTACGGCGGCGCCCCGCTGCCACGCACGGGCGCGCGTCACGCCGCGATTGCGCCGTACGGTCCCTACGTTGCGGGCGACGGTCACGTCGTCTACCTGGGACTTCAGAACGAACGCGAGTGGTCGAGATTCTGTGGCGATGTCCTCGAGCGGCCCGCATTGGCCAGCGACCCGCGATTCGGCTCGAATGCGTTGCGTGTGAAGAACCACGACGAGCTCGCGCCGATCATCGTGCAGGCGTTCGCAGGGAAGACGGCGGAGCAAGTCGTCGAGAAGCTCGATGCCGCGCAGATCGCCAACGCGCGAATGAACACCGTCGACGAGTTTCTCCAGCACCCGCAGCTGGTCGAGCGAGGGAAGTGGCAGGACATCGCATCCCCGGCCGGACCACTTCGTGCCCTCGTCCCGCCATTCGGCTTCGACGATATGGAGCCGAAGATGGGACCAATCCCCGGCCTGGGCGAGCACACCGATGCAATCCTGGGAGAGCTCGGTTACGACCGTGACACGATTGCCGCCTGGCGGCAGGCAGGGATTGTTTAGGCCTCAACCGTGAATCCAGACTTTTGGGAGTTGGACGTTGGAGATTGGGGGTTAACAAGTACCCCGGTCGTCGTCATGGAGTAGCCCCGTACAATAGAGCCAGTGCTGTTGTTCGAGTTCTTCCCGCTGTTCGTCGCGCTCGTCGGCGCAGTAGCGGTGATCTTCCTCTTCATGTCCGATCGGCGATCGCGACAGGACCCGAACGACAGCGACGAATTGCCGAGACGCCGACGACCTCCTCGAGAATCATCCGGCCCGGAGCGACCTGGCCGCCGCCCCAGCATGCTCCCCTAACTGCTCGACCACCCTCCATCGATCGGCAGAATCGCGCCCGTGATGCTGGCGCTCTCGGGCCCGCACAGAAATACCATCAACGCCGCGACATCGTCGGCGGAGATCAGTTTTCCGGTCGGCTGCTTTCCAGACAGAAGTCGCCGCTCCGCCTCGACGCGTGAAAGCCCCTCGGCCAGTGACGCCGCGATCGTGGCCTCGTGCACCGGCGTCTCCGATGTCCCTGGGCACACGGCGTTGCACGTGATCCCGTGCGCGACGGTTTCAAGCGCCACGGCGCGCGTGAGGCCGATGAGTGCCGTCTTGCTGGTGACGTAGTTCACCCGATTGGTCGCACCACGAAGGCCATATATCGAGGAGACGTTGATGATGCGGCCCCATCCGCGCTG
>JAICEG010000167.1 GCA_025924295.1 Vicinamibacteria bacterium | reverse complement strand
GGCAGGTTCACGCGCACACTGAGATCGGCCCCGCGATCGATCAGCAGTCGCGCGACGTCGAGGCCGACGTCGTTGAACGGGGTCACGGCATGAAACAGTGCGGTGTGCCCGGCGATTGTTTAGCGGTCGATGATTGCCCGTGCGTTGACGTCGGCGCCGCGATCGAGGAGGAGTCCGACTGCGGCGCCGTTGCCATACTCGGCCGCTACGTGGAGGAGCGTTCCGCCCTGCAGCGTGAGGCTGCGCCCGCCGGTCTGGCCGCAATCCAGTTCCGGGAATCGCGCCGTCACGACCGCCGGGTCAGCCTCGAGCAGCCTGACCAGGCCGCCGATGTCGCGGCGCAGCACCAACAACACCGCTGGCGCACCGTACTTCGTCTCGGCACCGGCCTCGAGCAGGACGTCGATACAAGCGCTCAATCGCTCTGGCGAACGTTCATACGATGCGATGAGGTAGTCGAGGGCAGTGCCAGGGTAGCTATGCCCGCCAATCGCGTATCCGTGATCACGAGGGTTCGGATTGGCGCCGTGTCGGAGGAGCCACTCGAGGGCTAATGGATCCTGTGATTCGCACGGGGCGAAGATGATGGGGAAGTGCCGATGCCAGAGCGCGTTGACATCCGCGCCATGGGCTACCAGCAACTCCATCATCGGAATGCGATCGCCCCTGAGTGCTGCGCGCATGAGCGGCCCGTCACCACCCTGGTGTACGTCCGACCCGTGCTCGATCATCCAAGTCGCGATGGCCAGCCGCGCGGCACTCGGCGGCTCCCAGGGTACGCGGCACTCAGCGACCCACGTGAGAGGTCCGTCCTTGCCGTAGCCAAGCGGAGCCTGGTGAAGGCCGGGGTTCCGCGTCATGAGGAGTTTGACACTTGTCAGTTCGTTCGCGTCGATGGCTTGCCTGAGTTGTCCGACCTCTTCAAGTGACTCGAGATGGTTCTTGAGCTTTGGCCAACTTGCAAAGCCGTACAGCCGGGCTACCTGGAACTGCGCGTCGGTGATCGATGTCGCGATGCCTGCTTTGAGCAGGTCCCTCGCTTGATCCTTGAGATGACGAAGATTGGGACGGTCAGGAAGCGGACGCGGTGTCGCCGGGCGCTCGTGTGCCATGACGACCTCCTTTCATCGAACCGCCCGGTGTCCGCACAGCGGGCTGAAAGAAGGTGTCGATCGCGTGCGACTGACGGGTGGGCTTCTACCCTTTCCGCGGACCGGATGCGTCCCTGAACGCGAAAGGCATGCTATCACTGTTGCGGTGCCGGCTAGCGTTCTTCCTGCGCCCGCGCGCCGCTCAGGATGCCGCTCAGTGAGTAGTTGCCTTCGTGGCATGCGAACTCGAACAGCAGTTCGCCCGTGCGCTTGAGTGGAATCATCAGCGTCCAGGGTTTTGACCACACAGTCGCATCATCGATGGTGATGTAGTACTCGATGGTGTCGTCGGCGACGCGCTTGAACTTCTCGATCAGGTGCAGCTTGTCAGTGGCGCCACGGAAGTTGGCGTTGGGCGAGAAGTTGTTCGTATCGACGACGAGCGTGTCGCCATCCCAGTGCGCACGCGAGTCGCCGTGGTACTGCGTGATGGCCGACGCGACGTGCGGGCCGGCATCGATGGGGAATATCCGGGCGTCATGGACCATCTCGGTGCGCAAGGCCACCACGCCAGGGCCCTGCGTGATCTCGAAGTAGCTCTGATAGCCCGCGCGGATGTTCGGCGTGCCGCCATGGATGCAGCGCGTGCTGAGTGAAAGATCCTGGACGCGGTCGGCCGGGCCGCGCCCTTTCCGCGCCTCGGCTTGTGCTCGCGCCTGCTCGACCGCGGCCGCGGTCAGGGGAGGAATGCGGCCGTCCGGCGGGTCGATGATGAGCGACGTGCGCTTGTCCCAGATACGCTCGGACAGCCAGGTCTGGTCGTAGTTGCCGACTTGCGTATCAGCAGACGTGAACTTCGTCTTGCCGTCGATCGCGGCGGTGAAGAGCTCGTCGGCAAAGAATGCGTCGCCCCCGTCCATCATCGCCGTCGCGCGCTTTTTCAGCTCCGCGAACTCGGCATCCGTCATGGTGGCACGCAGACCGAACTGCTTCGGCCGCTCGAGCGGGGTCATGTTGTTGTTCGCCCACACACCCTGCAGATCGGGACGACCATCCGGTGTCCGGGGAACGGTCCACGAGGACGATTGCCCCGATGACTGAGCGGGCGACGCGGCCGTCATCGAAAGGGCGGCGCCCACCACGAGGCATGTCAGCGCTGCGGCGCTTGCTGGTTCACGCATGGTCTGACGTCCCCTCCTTGTCACTGCGTCCCGGCTGGCGGTGCCCCTCGACTGTTGCTCGGGGCACCCTGAGCACGGTCGAAGGGTGCGATTCCGAGAATCTTCGCCGGGTTGATCTTGAATAGCAAATCGAGCTCGCGTTCGGTGAATCCATTCGCGCGCAGCGCCTTGGCCGCGTTGGCCAGCGCGTCGGGCTGCCAGTTCGAGTTGAGCTGGCCCGTGTCGCTCGACACGAACGAGCGCTCCACGCCGGCGGCGCGGATGCCCTCCACGTAGCGCTTCACGACCTCGGGGCGCGCGTTGGGATTGCCGAACCCCGACGTGAACTCCGCGTAGATCTCAGGGCCCATCGCGACTGTCTCCTTGATCTCCGCCGCTGTCATGTCCACGATGTCGAGCAGCGGGTGCGTGATGATGATGTGCTTCACTCCCACGCGCACCGCTTCCTTGACCATCAGCTTCACTTCCGGCGGCGAGTTGTGGCCGGTCGCGAGGATGAGATCGCCGTTGCTGTCGCGCGTCTTCGCCTTGGCGATCACTTCGAGCGCCTCTTTCACTTCCGGCAGCAGCTCTCCGCCGTCAGGGCATGGCTTTGGATAGTTGATCCAGAAGGGGAGGCCTTTGCACTGCGCCACCGCCACGTACGCGGGCGGCCGGCGCGGCAGCCTGTGAATGCTGTTCTCCGAGTCCCAGCTCGGCATCCACACGATACGGCCCCATCCGCCTTTGATCTCGGCCATGTGCGTGATCGCCCAGGGATTCACCTTCGTGCCGGTGGTCAGGTTGGAGCCCATGCCGCCAAAGATCTCCATGTCGGGATGGAGCTTGCGCACGTAGTAGGCCAGCCCCGCCGTCTGATCGAGGTGTCCCTTGATGATGAATCCGCGCATGCCGGACGCCTTCGCCCGCGTGTAGAGATCCAGCGCGTCGATCGAGCGGGCAGCCTGGCCGTAACTCGGACCGAAGCTGTCGGGATCCTGGTGCGCGTGCATGTCGATCGCGCCCTTCAGTGCCGGATCGTTCGGCGCGGGATCGTTCAACGAGTAGTTCGCCCGTCCGCGCCCCGGACCCTGCCCGCGATTACCCTCGCCCGGTTCGCCGCGCTGCTCGGCCGAGCCGCTTTGCCCGAGGCCAAGCGCGAGGGCCAGAGCGACCGCAGATAGGCACGGGATCACGCCGCGCAACGGGCTGGTTGATATCCGTTTTCCCATCGTGGATTTCCCTCCCATCCAGATCCCACGTTCGCTTAGAATCCACAACCTTCACCCATTCCGACACACAGAGGCACCGAGAACACAGAGGCCAATTGGGATCCTCAGTGCCTCTGTGCCTCGGTGTGTCGTCTGGGTGTGTGGTCTTCCCGGCACCTTTGACCTCGCTTAGAAGTCGAATTGAGCACTGAATTTAACGAGTCGCCCGTCCAGTACCTGCGTCGGCTGTCCCCACCGGGCGTTGTACGTCCCGAAAAGCGTCACCGGCGTGTTGGTGTTGAACAGGTTGTAGGCGTCCACGTTCGCCTGCAGACGCGTTGCGCCGAAGCGGAAGATCTTGGTTGCGCGGAGATCGATCTGGTTGATTCGCGGACCGTACAGCGAGTACGGCTTCGCGAGCGGAATGGTGACCGTGGTGGCGCCCGACAACGGGCGTCCGAGCGACGGCTGAATCTGTGCAGACGTGAACGCCAGGTTGGCCGAATAGTTCGCGCCGGGATTGCTTTGCGCGACGGCTGCGATCAGCACGTCGCCGGGCAGCGTGTAGGAGCCATTGAGCTTGATGCGGTTCTGATACGGCACCTCGACGTCGCAGTTGAACAACTGCTGCGGCGAGTCGACCACATAGCAACTGTCGGTGCTGGCTGACGCGTTGCCGCCGGCCGTGGTGCCGAGCTGCACGGAGTTCCCGATATTCCAGCCGCCGCCAACGGTGGCACGGTCCCTCAGCCGCAGCTGGATGTTCACATCCACGCCGTTGTAGATCTCCTTGTGCCCGCCGTAGTTCTTGGCGAGCGTGACCAGATTGTCGATCTGTCCCACCCGGTTGGGGTTGAGATCGTAGAGTCCGCACAACTGCTGGCCGCTCTGCGGCAGACGATTGTCCACCGGCACGGTCACGCAGTACGGGCTGAAGTCGTCCGGCGTGACACGCTGGTTGTCCACAACCATGAAGTTGCCGTACCAGGTGCGGTAGTAACCGGCGTTGACGACGAGGTAGGGCAGGAGTTCCCGGTCGATACTGATCGAGGTCTGCCAGTTGTACGGACGCTTGCCCCAGCCCGTCACCCATTCGGAGTCCGGCCGGTAGCTGGGGACGTTCGTGCCGAAGTTCTGGTTCAGCATCGCACCGCACTCGCCATTCGCCGTCTTGAGCCTGAGGTCGCAGTCCGGCAGGAAGTTCCCGTTCGTATCGCCCCAGGTTCGCGCCGTGCTGGAAAGCGAATTGCCAGGGCCGAACGGATCGAACAGGTTCGCGATCCCGGTCGTGGCCGACGCGACGTAACGGTTGATGCCGAACTTGATCGCGGTCTTCCCGTCGCCTTGCGGATCCCACACCACTCCCAGTCTCGGGCTGAGATCTTTCCAGTTCGGCACGTTGTCGATGGCGGGAAACGACTGCGGGGGCACGAGCGCACCCTCGGGCACCGATGACGCGGCCACTGATTCGTGGAGATAGTCGTACCGCAGACCTGCGGTGATCGTGACGCGGTTCAGCCGAAACTGATCCTGCACGAACAGGGCGAGGTCGGGATTGAGCTGGTCGACCTGCAGGTTCGGCGACACGAACTGTGTGAGGCTGGTCGGTCTGCCGTTGAGGAACGTATACGTCACCGGCAGCCCATTGACCTGCGCTGGCGCGCGAACGTTGTACGCGCGCTGTCCGCCGCCCAGGCCGTACATCCAGAACACGCCGGTCTTGAAGGTGTGCCGGCTGGTGACGAACGAGACGTTGAAGCGTCCGTTCGACTGGTGCGACAGGCTCAGGCCGCGGCCGACGCCGACGCCGTTGTAGGTGAATCCCAGGCCGGTGTCGTTGATCGACACGTTGTCGACGAGCTGACCACCACACCCCTGGTAGTCGCTCAGGTACAGATCGTCGCCGTACGACTGGAAGTTGAACTTGCTCACTGTCACGCCGGCGTCGAAGAGCAGGCGCGTCGACTGAGGCCGGCTCCATGTTCCCTGCGTGACCTGGTGTGTCTGGCAATAGCCCTGATTGGCTTCGTTCTTGATGGTTCCAGTTTCGAGTTGTCCAGTGAGCTGGTCCTGGAAGTTCCGCTGCTTGTCGAACGAGAACGTGAACTTGTCCTTGGGCGACGCTTGAAAGGTCAGGCGTACGCCGCCACCCTTGTCGTCCTCGACCGGCTCGATGGGGCGAGACAGGTCCGGCGTGTAGAGAAAGTCGGAAGTGTCCGCATCGGCATACAGGTTCGCGACGTGCGTGGTCGTGCCCCAGAAACGTCCGGACGCAAAGAACCACAACCGATTGCTCACGAGTGGACCGCCGAGGGCGATGTTGGCGTCGTACACCTTCTCCACACTGTTGACCGACGTCAGCCCCTGGCTGATCAAGTCATCGTCGAGGTTGTCGCTCTGCAAACCGCCGTTGGTGCCGGCCAGGAACAACGAGCCCGAAAAGTTGTTGGAGCCGCTCTTGGGAATGCTGTTGACCTGGGCGCCGCCCAGTGAGTACTCGGCCGATCCCATCGTGCCCAGATCGATGACGACTTCGTCGACCGCGAGCGGGTTGATGTAATAGCCGCGGCCCGTGCCCTCCAGCGTTGCGGTGAAGACCGGTGCCGGGCTCGTTGGTGTGGACGGCGTCGTTGCGTTCGGCGGACCGACGCCGGGTGTCAGCGCGTTGTAGCGCATGCCGTCCTGCAGCAGTCGCGAATCGAACGTCTTGCCCCCATGGACGGAGATGCGGACCGATCGTTCACCCTTGCTGCCACCGACGTCCTGGGCATTTGGCGGTTCGACGACGGCGGGAATCAGCGCGGCGATTCCGAGCACGCTCTTCGCCGTCGGCACGGTGTCGAGCACTTCGCGCGAGACCGTGCGCTGCTGCGTCGCGCTCTGCACATCCACCAGCGGAGTGGCGCCCGTGACGGTAATCGTCTCCTCGAGCTGACTGACCTTGAGCTCGGCGTCGATTTGAGCCGTGAAGCTGGTTCGCAGCTCGATGCCCTCGTTCTTCACGGTGGCAAACCCTGGCAGCGAGAACGTCACGGTGTACACGCCGGGACGAAGTTCCGGCAGTCGATATTGGCCACGGTCGTCACTGACGGTCGAACGGACCTTCTCGATGAGCGCCGGGCTGGCGGCTTCGATGGTGGCCCCGGGCAGGACGGCGCCCGAAGCATCGCGTACGACGCCGGCGATAGTGGCAGTGCTGGCGCCTTGCGCGAGCACTGACGCGGGAATCAAGCTGAGAACGACGACGAGGCAAGCGCGACGACCGAGACGTGCCAAGACCACGAGGTCCCTCCTTTAGCGATCCCAACAACGGGGTTGAGGAGGCGCGCGTCGGAGGACAGCTCCTGCGATCACGGCCGCGCGGATTATGAGAAGCGCGCGGGCCGCGACTCAACGCAGGAATTGTCATCAATTGTCATCCTTCGCTCGGCTTCGCCGAGCGAAGGATGACCAGTCCACCACTCGTGGGCCGGAATGACGTAGGCTCATGTGCCGAGGAGGTCTCGTGCGTCCTTTTCCAGCCGCCTTAGCCGCATCAATTGTTGGGGTCGTCGCGTGCGCCCAGCCGGCACACGCGCAGAGCGTCGAGGGAGGGCGGGGGGTGTTCGCCGCCCGCTGTGCCCCCTGTCATGGAACGGAGGGCGGTGGCGGCGAGCTGGGCCCGTCCATCGTCGCCCGCATTCCACTGCGGGGTGACGCCGATCTCGAAGCGGTGATTCGCGAAGGGCTGCCGGGCGCCGGCATGCCGCCGTTCGGGAACCTGTCGTCGGCCGAGAGTACGAACCTGATCGCATTCCTCAGGACGCTCCGGCCGCGGGCCGGTACCGGTCCGCAGCGGGCGAGCGTGATGCTCGCGAATGGCTCGTCACTCTCCGGCGTCGTTTTGAACAGGAGCGCTGGCGAGATGCAGTTGCTGGGCGACGATCGGCGCGCGCATCTGCTGCGTGAGACGACGGAGGGCCGCTATCGGGCGGTGACGTCGCAGACCGGCTGGACGACGTACAACGGTCAGGCGAGCGGAAACCGCTACAGCACGTTGACGCAGATCACGGCCAACAACGTCGGGCGCCTGACGCCGCAGTGGGTCTTCACGTTGCCGAACGTGTCACAGGGGCAGGTGACGCCGGTCGTCGTCGACGGCCTGATGTACGTAAGCGCGGCAAACGATCTCTACGCGCTTGATGCTGGCAGTGGGCGCGAGGTGTGGAACTACCGGCGCCCGCGCACGCGCGGCCTGGCTGGGGTTGCGGCCAGAGGTGTCAATCGCGGCGTTGCGGTCGACGGGGATCGCGTCTTCATGGCAACCGACAACGCACATCTCATCGCGCTCAATCGTTTCAGCGGCGCACTCCTGTGGGAGGCGCAGATGGCCGACTGGCGCCAGAACTACAACGGCACCGGGGCGCCGATGGTCGTGGGCGATCTGGTCATCGCAGGCATCGCGGGCGGCGATGAGGGCGCACGCGGCTTCGTCGCGGCCTACGAGCAGGCGACCGGCAAGGAGGTCTGGCGATTCTGGGCCGTGCCGGCGCGCGGCGAGCCCGGATCGGACACGTGGAAGGGCAACGCAATCGATCATCCCGGCGCGGCGACATGGATGACCGGCAGCTACGATGCCGAGCTCGACACGCTGTATTGGGCGATCGGCAACCCGGGGCCGGACCTGATCGGGGACGATCGCCTGGGCGACAACCTGTATTCCGATTCAGTGGTCGCGCTCGATTCGAAGACCGGGCGCCGCAAGTGGCACTTCCAGTTCACGCCGCACGACGTGCACGACTACGATGCGCAGCAGCCGATCGTGCTCGTCGATGGGACGTGGCAGGGCAAGCCACGGAAGCTGCTGCTCCAGGCCAATCGCAACGGCTACTTCTATGTCCTCGATCGCGTCACTGGTGAGTACCTTTCGGGCACGCCATACGTGAAGAACATCACCTGGGCATCGGGGCTCACGAAAGAAGGACGGCCGATCGTCGTGCCAAACATGGAGCCGACACACGAAGGCCGGCGAGTCTGCCCGTCACTCGAGGGTGCGTCCAACTGGTACTCGGCGTCATTCAGTCCGCGCACCGGTCTCTTCTACGTGCAGACCAACGACAAGTGCGGGATTTTCACGCGAGTGGACCAGACGTGGGAGTCGGGAAAGAGCTTCATGGGCGGGACGTTTGCCGCGGCGCCCGAGCCCGCGCAGCGCGTGCTGCGAGCGATCGATTTCCAGACCGGCAAAGTCGTCTGGGAGCTCCCGCAGTTTGGCAACGTCGATTCGTGGGGCGGCGTGCTCGCGACCGCGAGCGATCTCGTGTTCTTCGCGGACGACAGCGGCGCGTTTGCTGCGGCGGATGCCAAGTCGGGCAAGCGGCTCTGGAGTTTCCAGACCAGCCAGGTGTGGAAGGCGTCACCGATGACCTACGTGTTCGACAACCGCCAGATGGTTGCGATTGCATCGGGCCCGAACATCCTGGCGTTCGGGCTGCCGGCGCCGTAGCCACGCATAGCAGTTACTGAGGTTACCGGCGAGAGTCCCCGATGTCGCTGCTCGTCGGACTGAGGTGTTGGAAGAGGTTGCTCATGAGAAAGAAGGTTCAGGAACGTCGGGAAATTGCCAGGCGGAATCCCACTCGAGGTGCTCTCTTGTCTGGGAACAGCATCGTGCGCTGCGCGAGACGCGACCCGCCTCGAACCACACGGGCTTGCCATCCGGGTTCAAGGTCTTCGCGACCGTCGTTCCAGACATATGGATACGGTTGCCATCGGCTGCGTGTCCATAGCGGGACAAAATTCAGCTCTTCAACTGGTCCGTCAGTGACAAGAGTGGCCACGCTCGGGTACATGCCGACCGGGTAGTCGAACGTCACCTCTGGGAACAAAGAACTCGATTGTCTAGCCTGGTCCCGGGCTACCTGTTCCCATTCAGCCTCGGACAGTAACGAAACTCGCCAGTCATCCACTCGACCCAACCATGACATGAGCGGTTGCGGAACCCCCGACGTGGCTCGCAGGCAAGCGTCCAACCACCCGCAATAAGCAATCGCATCCTTCCAGCTGACATTCACCACAGCATGATTCGACACGCCATGCATGCCGCGGCCGGCCACGTTGGGATTGGCGGCGGCAAATGCCTCAAACTGGGCGACGGTCACGGGATAGCGCGCCATCAGATACGCGGGAAGCGACACTCGATGCAATGGACGTTCTGGGGGGCGAGACTTCCGGTCGGTTGCCCGGTCATTTCCCATAGTGAATGAGCCGGCTGGGATCTCGACGAACCCAAGCATCGGATCCTTCGGCAGGCACCACAGGTGCTCGTCGTGAAACCGTGGATCGCCAAGCCGCCCAAGAGTGGATCCAACCCTGAGTCGGATGACAGTAGGAGCTTTGGACAACATGGTGATCAGGAATGCGTCTCGGCACGTCTGCTCTGTGGCGCCATCGAGCCGCACACCTCGCGCGAGCAGTATGTCCAAGCAGTCTGAGGCGACCTGCTGCACACGCGGGCCTCGGGTGCCGAACGCGTCGACCATGCGGCTGACGAGCCTTGCTGC
>JAICEG010000166.1 GCA_025924295.1 Vicinamibacteria bacterium | reverse complement strand
TCGAGATTATCGCGTCAGACCCGTGTCCGGGTTGATCCAGAATCTGACATGTCTCTGCGGACTGAACTACTCCGGGATCGAGCCGTTCGTTTCCACCCCGTCGTTGACGAGATGACGGCCGCACGGTCTGTAATGCAGAATGTCAAGATCTAACCTCAGGACTCGCTTGTGTTCGGTGGTGTTGGCTGGCCTGGCCGGCCTGGAACCAACAATGTGATTACGTCGACTGACGTCGAGGCTTCCAAACACAAGCGAGCTGTGGCGTATCTGACTTCGGAATTACATGCGAACACGTTACGGTGTCTCTCCATGGGTCGACAACTTTCCACGCACTCGTCGCCCGGACCATCCACGGCTGCGCGGTGAACTGACCGCCGAGGTCGCCATCATCGGCGGCGGCCTGACGGGATGTGCGACCGCCCACGCCTGCGCCGTCTTGGGCATGGCGCCGATCGTCATCGAGGCAGATCGCATAGGGCAGGGCAGCGCCGGCCGGGACGCCGGATTGTTGCTACCGGAGCCCGGACCGTCGTTTCGTGATGTCAGCGCGCGGCATGGGTTGCGCAATGCCCGTCGCATCTTCGAGAGCTGGCGGCGAGCGTCGCTCGACGCCGCAGCGCTCCTTCGCCGCCTGAAGATTCCCTGCGGACTCGACCCGTGCGATCACATCACCGTCGCGACGCGTGACGATGGGAAGGGGTTGCGGCGGGAGTACGAGGCGCGTGAGGCCGCCGGTCTCGAGGCGCACTGGATGACGCCCGCGGCAGTCCGCAAGATGACGTCCCTCGAGGCGCCCGGTGGACTACGGACCGGAGCGTGCTTCACGCTCGATCCTTATCGAGCCTGCCTGGGACTGGCAGGGGCGGCCAAGTCGCGGGGTGCAACGTTCTTCGAGCGGTCGCGGGCGACGAAAGTTCGCGCGGGCGCCAAGCAGGTGGAGATTGCGCTCGAGGGCGGGCTCGTTCGGGCGAAGACGGTGATCGTCTGCACCGGCACAGCCACCTCGGAGTTCAAGCCGCTTCGTCGCCACTTCAAACGGCGCGAAGAGTACATCGTCCTCACCGAGCCGGTGCCGGCGGCGATTCGAAAGCAGCTGGCCGGGCGTGGGCTGGCTATCAGCGACACGGCAGCGCCTCGACATCGGGTTCGCTGGACGCGCGACGATCGACTGCTCGTGGCTGGTGCGGCGCAGGACGAGACACCGGCGAAGAAGCGCGAAGCGGTTCTCGTGCAGCGCACGGGTCAGCTGATGTACGAGTTGTTGATGATGAACACGGCGATCTCGGGGCTCCAGCCGGAGCACGGGTGGGAGGCGTCGTACGGCGAGACCGCCGACGGGATCATGTACATCGGCCCGCATCGAAACTATCCGCGCCATCTCTTTGGTCTGGGCGGTGATTCGACCACGGGTGCGTTTCTGGCGGCGCGTGTGCTGGCCCGGGCGGCGGCCGGAGAGCCCGACAAGCACGACGAGGTGTTCGGCTGGACTCGATGAAGACCCCGCTCTCGCCGGTCGATCTGCTGGCTGTTGGTCCCCATCCCGACGACATCGAGATTGGCATCGGCGGCCTGGTGGCCAAACATGTCGCATTCGGCCATCACGTCGGCCTGTGTGACCTCACGGCGGGCGAGATGGGAAGCAACGGCACCGTGCCGGAGCGGCTGGCCGAGGCCGACGCCGCATGTGATGTGCTCGGCGCCGCGTGGCGCGTGAACCTGCGCCTGCCGGATCGTGCCATCGGGACGGACCCGGCTCACATGCGCGCAGTGGCGAGCCTGGTCCGCCGGGCTCAGCCGCGGGTGGTTGCCGTGCCGTACTGGTCCGACCGCCACCCCGACCACGTGGCCGCGAGCCATCTGCTGACCGAGGCGATTTTCAATGCCGGGCTGCGGCGGTACGACGCCGATGGGGAAGCGTGGAAACCGGAGTCGGTGTGCTACTACTTCATCAATGACTCGGTTCCGCCGTCATTTGTCGTCGATGTGAGCGAGCACTACGCGACGAAGCGGCGGGCGCTGGCCTGCTTCGTGAGCCAGTTCCGTCCAACGCAGCCTGACGCGGTGGCGACACGCCTGACCTCGGCCGGGTTCACACAGCTCATCGAGAGCCGCGACGCGCAGTTCGGCGCGCTCGCCGGCGTGGCGTTCGCGGAAGGAATCGTCGTGAAACACCCTGTTCTTCGTCCGCACCTGCTGCCCTCGTGACCGCTCCACTGAACGTCGGCATCGTCTGCTACGCCTCGGTCGGCGGGAGCGGCATCGTGGCCACCGAGCTGGGGAAGGCGCTCGCGTTGCGCGGGCATCAGGCACACTTCATCAGCACGGAGACGCCATTCAGGCTCGGAGACTTCCAGGAAGGGTTGTTCTTCCACCAGGTGCTGACGCCGACCTACCCGTTGTTCCGCGAGCCGCAGTACCTGCTGTCGCTGGCCAACCGGATCGTGCAGGTCGCACGCGAGTCGAAGCTGGACATCATCCACGCGCACTACGCCGTGCCGCACGCAACGGCGGCGTTTCTGTCGCGCCAGATCCTCACGTCCAACGGGGCCGGGCCGCGCGTAGTGACCACGCTGCACGGAACCGACATCACGCTGGTCGGGAGCGATCCGTCGTACTCCCGCATCGTGGCCTTCTCCATCGAGCAGTCGGACGGCGTGACAGCCGTATCGAACAGCCTGCGCGAGGCGACGTATGCCGAGCTCGGCGTGAAACATCCGATCTCGGTGATCCCCAACTTCCTCGACTGCGCGATCCATCGCCGACGCTTGCGGCCCGATCTCCGGAAGCGATTTTCGGGCGGCGACAGCGCCACGAAAGTGGTGGTGCACGTCTCGAATTTTCGTCCCGTCAAACGGGTCGATGCCGTGATTGCGATCTTCGATCGCATTCGGAAGCGGGTACCCGCTAGGTTGCTCCTCGTCGGTGACGGCCCGGACCTGGCGATGGCGCAGCAGGTCGCCCGCGACCTTGGCATCGGCGGGCTGGTCGACGCGGTCGGGGCCCAGGAGGAAGTCGTTCCCCTCCTCTCGATCGCGGATCTCTTTCTTCTGCCATCGGCACAGGAGAGCTTCGGTCTGGCCGCGCTGGAAGCGATGGCGTGTGAAGTGCCGGTGGTCGCGTCACGGGTCGGCGGCTTGCCTGAGGTCATCGAGCACGGGGTCAGCGGCTTTCTGCATCCGCTCGATGCGATCGACGAGATGGCCGCGAGCGGAATCGCGCTGTTGACCGACGAGTCCCTCCACAGGGATGTGGCACAGGCCGCCTGTCGACGCGTCCGCACCGAGTTTTGCGTCGAGCGGGTCGTGCCGATGTACGAAGCGTGCTATCGGGAGCTGTTGTCTTAGTCCGCGCGCTTCACGTCGCTGTCGCGCGCCGCGAGAATCGCTTGCACGAGCGAGTCCGGTACGTCTTCCGGAACGGGCTCGTCACTCGACCTCTTTGCCAGCGCGATTGTCTGCTCGTAGGTCTCGAGGTACGCCACGCACGACGGACACACCGATAGATGGCGTTCGAACTCGCTGCGCTGCTCCGGCGTCAACTCGTTGTCCCGATAGCTCGCGATGAAGTCGATGAGCTCCCGACAGGTGATGTAAGGCTTGGTCGACAGAGCGTCCTCCTGCTCAACGTGGAGCACTGGCTACCGATGCGGCTCGCTCGGCTCCGGCTTCCTGGCCGGAGTAGCGGTCGTCAATTGGCGCCACTTCACAGTACACCTTGATGGCGTCTTTCGCTGACGTGAGTGTCTCGAGCAACTGACCGTAGTTCTCGAGGCCCCGTACGGGATGGGTCAGCAGCTGTTGCAGCCATCCGGCGAACTCGGCTTCGGCCAGCGCCATGTCCTCGACGCCACGTTCGAAGTATTCGCGGTTGGCGTTGACCGTGCCGACCATCACTTTGTTACCCAGCACGAACGCGAGGTTGATCTTGTCCGATGGCACCTCGCATCGGCGATCGCCGCCGGTCACGCTCGATAACATCAGCACGCCATTCTTTCCGAGTGCCTGCATGCTATCGAAGACGATCGGTGAGAAGCCGGTCGCCTCGAAGATCATGTCGAACGGCCCGAACTCGATCGCTCCCTGCGCGATCGATGTGGATCTGGTGGACACGTAACGGGCTCCAAGCTGCTCGAGCAGATTCGAGTTGCGATACGGCGCGAGACGCTGGCCGAACACGGTGACGTCGAGCCCGCGCAACCGGAGCACGAGCGCCGCGAGCAAGCCGATCGTGCCGGCGCCCATCACGGCCGCCCGCTTCGGGCGCCACACGCGCAGACGCCGCTGAATCTCGTAGGCCTGCGCGATGCCTTTCTCCACGACGGTCAGCGGTTCCAGGAGCACGGCCACGTGCCGGAGCCCCAGCGGGATCTTCACGATGAAATCGGCATCGTCGACGTAGTACTCCGTCAGGTAGCCGTGCCGCAGGTTGATTCCCCGCTCGAAATACACATCGTCGGTGGTCATATCCGAGGTCCCGATCTGGTCGTAGACCGTTGTCCCCGGGCGGCGCACGGTGGCGACGACGAAATCACCTGGCTGCAACTCGGTGACCGCGGGGCCGACGGCTTCGACCTGCCCGAATCCTTCGTGACCGATCACCAGGAAGTCGTAGCCCGCCGGGGCGGCGCCGTACTCGGCGGCGTTGATCTCCTTGTCGGTGCCGTCGACACCGACCCTGAGCACGCGCACGAGCACGCCGCGGCCGCCGGGGATATCGCTCACGGACGGTTTCGCGAGCTCGGCGAGATGCAGTGAGTTTGGTTTTCCGGGAAAGACAGCAAGCGCTTTCATCACGTCCTCGTAGCGATCAGGCGATCTCGACTTCGAGATCGCGGTCCTCAATGCCTGCCTTCGCGAGCTCTTCACCGCCCTGTTGCAGGAGTTTGGCAACGAGGCCGGTCCACCCTGTCTGATGGCTGGCGCCGACACCACGGCCGTTGTCGCCATGGAAGTACTCGTAGAAAAGCAGCAGGTCCTGCCAATGTGGATCTGCGTTGAACCGATCGTCGGTGCCATGAACCGGACGACGTCCGTCGCCGTCGCGCAGAAACGGACGAGTGAGGCGACGCGAGAGCTCCGCTGCGACCTCGCTCAGGTTCAGCTCTCTGCCTGATCCGGTTGGGCACTCCACCTTGAAGTCGTCGCCCAGGTAGTGGTGAAACCGCTGGAGCGATTCGACGAGGAGGAAATTGACCGGAAACCAGATCGGACCGCGCCAGTTCGAGTTGCCCCCGAAGAGTCCGGTCGTCGACTCGCCCGGCTCGTACCCGACCTCGTGCACCCGCCCCCCGATCTCCAGCTTGTACGGGGTTTCGAGATGGGCGCGCGACAACGCGCGAATGCCGAATGGCGAGAAGAATTCCTTCTCATCGAGCATGACCTTCAGCACGCGACGCAGCCGATCCTGGCTGACGATCGACAGCAGCCGCCGTTCGTCCGACCCGGGTGTCCGGACGCAGGCCACGTGCTGGACCAGGTCGGATCGGTTGTTGAGGAACCACTCCAGGCGGGCTTTGAATCCGGGCAGCTTGTTCAGTCGTTCCGGCTCGAGGGTTTCGACCGCGAAGAGCGGAATGAGGCCGACCATCGATCGCACCTTCAACGGAAACTGGTCGCCGTTGCCGGCGTGCAGCACGTCGTAATAGAAGCCGTCGGCCTCGTCCCACAGCGAGATGCCGTCCTGGCCGAGATTGTTCATGGCCGCCGCGATGTAGAGAAAGTGCTCCCAGAACTTGCTGGCAACGTCTTCGTACGTCGGATCCTCATTGGCGAGTTCCATCGCGATGGCGAGCATGTTCAGGGTGTACATCCCCATCCAGCTCGTGCCGTCGGACTGCTCGAGATGTCCGTCGGTCGGGAGTGCCGCGCTCCGATCGAACACGCCGATGTTGTCGAGTCCGAGAAATCCACCCTGGAAGACATTCATGCCCTCGGCATCTTTGCGGTTCACCCACCAGGTGAAGTTGATCAGGAGCTTGTGGAAGACCCGCTCCAGGAACCGTCGATCGCCGATACCTCGACGCCGTTTCTCGATCTTGTAGACGCGCCATGCCGCCCACGCGTGGACGGGCGGGTTCACGTCCCCGAAGGCCCACTCGTAGGCTGGCAGCTGGCCGTTTGGATGCATGTACCACTCGCGCAGCAGCAAGATCAGCTGTTCCTTGGCGAACTCGGAATCGACGAGCGCGAGCGGCACGCAATGGAAAGCGAGATCCCAGGCGGCGTACCACGGGTACTCCCATTTGTCCGGCATCGAGATGACGTCAGCATTGTTCAAGTGCGTCCACTGCCAGTTCCTGCCGTGACGGCGTTCCGGAGGCGGAGCAGGTTGGCCGGGATCGCCATACAACCAGTCGCGCACGTCGTAGTGATAGAACTGTTTCGACCAGAGCATGCCGCCGAGTGCCTGGCGCATGACATTGGCCGCGTCACGTGACAGCGCGTCTGGAATGACCGTCGCGTAGAAGTCGTCGGCCTCGCGCTGCCGCGCCGCGAAGACGCTGTCGAAGTCGGAGCCGATTCCGTTCGGACTTTCTGTGATGACGCTGTCGGTCAACCGCATCCGCACGGTCAGCGATTCGCCGGCACCGACCAGCGCGCAGTAGTGTCCAGCCGCCTTGGTGCCAGTGTGCGCAGGGTTCACGGCGTCCCGCCGTGAGTGGACGACGTAGTCGTTGATGCCGTCCTTGACGAATGGCGACGCGTTGTCGACGTCGAAGAGACGCCGATTGTTGGTTTCGTTTTCCGTGAACAGCAGCTCCGGTGAGCCTTCGAACTGGAGCGTGTACGCGCCCGCCTCCAGGTGACTCAGCGCGACCGCGCCGTGCGGTCCGTCGATCCGGTGCAACTCCGGTCGCGGAGTTCCCGGCGCCCACGACCACGTGTTGCGGAACCACACGGTCGGGAGCAGGTGGATCGGAGCGGCGACGCCCGCGCGGTTGAACGCCGTGATTCGGATCAGGATGTCGTTGCAATCAGCCTTCGCGTACTCGACGAAGACGTCGAAGTACCGGTTGTCGGCGAAGGCATCCGTGTCGCTGAGCTCGAATTCCGGGTCGTGGCGATTCCGGCGGCGGTTTTCCTCGACGAGCTCGGCGTAGGGAAACGCGCGCTGTGGGTACTTGTACAGAAACTTCATGTACGAGTGCGTGGGCGTGCTATCGAGGTAGAAGTAGGCTTCCTTGACGTCCTCGCCATGGTTGCCCTCGTTGCCGGTCAGCCCGAACAGCCTCTCCTTCAGGATGGGATCCTGTTCGTTCCACAACGCGACGGCAAAGCAGATGTGTTGACGACGGTCGCTGATGCCCGCGATGCCGTCCTCGTTCCAGCGATAGGCCCGTGACCGTGCCTGATCGTGCGAGAAGTATTCCCAGGCGGTGCCACCTGCGCTGTAGTCTTCGCGAACCGTCCCCCATGCCCGCTCGCTGAGATAGGCTCCCCAGCGCTTCCAGTTGGTGCGCCGTGCCCGGGATTCCTCGAGGCGCTGTTCTTCTGCCGTCATCGCTCGATCACCTTTACTGGATGTCCGTCCGGGTCATGCACCAGGACGCCTTTGCGAAAGTGCGGCGCCCGCTCCGTGGCTGCGACCGCCGGTGAAACCAGAAAGACGCGCTGCAGCAGGAACCTGCCGAATGCATCGCTGGCGTCGTGTGTTGCCAGCGTCGTTTCCCAGTGCGCAACGTCGTTGGCTTGGATGCCGCTGGCCGGCCGGCCGTTACGTGGGGCCAGGTACTCGAGGAATTCGATGCCCGGACCCGCGGGCGCCCGCAGGGCTGTTATGTGGAGACGCGCGCCGAACACGTTGTTGAGGCGTTCCTGCTCGGGCCCGTGGTTCGCGCTCTCGCCGGCAACCCGGAGACCCAGCAACTCCCGGTAGAAGGCCAGGCTGGTTGCCGTGTCATCGACGACGATGGCGGTGTGGTCGATGCCGAGGAACAGTTTGCCGCTCGGCCTGTGCCACCTCGGGTCGCCCTTGCCTTCGGGAAACTGCAGGATCTCGAGTGGGTGGCCGTCCGGGTCCTTGAAATAGAAGGCCTTGATGCCACCGGCGGCCTTGTTCCAGTCAGGCAACCGCTGCGGCTCGGGCGAGGCGTGCTCGACCCGGTGTTCGCGCAGCCGCGCATAGGCCTGGTCCATGTCGGAGACGATGATCGCGACGTGCTGGAACCAGCGGTCGTTGCTGCGCGAGTCGGCGGGAATCGGCCGCCCGCGAGGCGTCAGGTACTCCGTCAACTCGATGAGCTCTGTGCCGAGTTTCATGCGCACGACTCGCATGCGCAGACCGAACACGCCGGTGAGCCGCTCGTACTCGCTCCCGGTCACCTCATGGTCGGAGACCTTTTCAAATGTCAGGACGTCGGCGAAGAACGCGATCGACCTGTCCATGTTCGAGACGGTCATGCCGATGCTGTCGACCGCGTGAATCAGCGCGTCCGGCGTCGGCGCCGTGAAAGCGGACGGTGCGAACCAGATGCAGGACGCGAACGCGATCAGCGAGAGACGGATCCCGATGAGTCGCATGTCAGTTCAACCTCTCGAGCAGGTGGTCGCCGACGCGCAACGCGTTGGCCATGATCGTCAGCGCCGGGTTGACCGCACCGCTCGACGGGAAGAAGCTGCCGTCGACAACGTAGAGGTTGTCGATCTCGTGGGACTTGCACATCGAATCGAGGGCTGATGTCCGCGGGTCGTGTCCGAAGCGAATCGTGCCGTTCTGGTGAGCGACGCCGGCGAGCGGGATTCGCTGTCCAACGAAGAGGCTGCGGGAGAACAGGCCTTGATGGCAGCCGCGTCCGTGAACCGGGCAGGACGACTGTCGCTGCATGACATGCTCGAGCAGCGCGATCAGCCGCTTGTGCCCCTCATCATTGTTCGACGTATATCGCAGCTCGATGTTTCCGTTGCGGTCGAGAGTGACCCGATTGTCCGGGTCGGGCAGGTCCTCCGACGTCAGCCAGAAGTCGAGCGAGTGCCTGGCCATCAGGTCGAGGGTGAAGCCCGGCGTCAGTGGCGGTGCGCCAGCCGAGAGCGCAACGGCGTCGAGCTTGCCGACGAACGAGATGTGCCCCATCGGGTACTCGAAGTCCTTCGCGCCGAAGTAGAAGTCGTTGAGGCCGAGCGTTTTTTGAAAGACGGTTGGGTTCAGGCACTTCGACACGGCCATCAGCACCGAGTTGATGTGCCCCATGTAGTGACGCCCGACGACACCAGAACAGTTGCCAAGGCCGTGCGGATGCCGGGCATTGGCGGAACGCAGCAGCAGCGCGGCGGAGTTGATGGCGCCGCCCGAGACGACAACGAGGTCCGCGGAAAAGCGTTCGACGACGCCGTTGCGGCGCACCTGTACGCCAGCGATCTCTCGACCGGATGGGCTCGTTTCGAGCTTCTCGACGAAGGCCCCGGTCAGCAATGTGACGTTGGGATGCTCGAGTGCCGGATCGACGCACATCACCTGCGCATCGGACTTGGCGTGCACCAGGCACGCGAAGCCATCGCACGTGTTGCAGCGGATACAGCGGCTGCGCTGAGGATGGCTCTCGTCGAGGCGAATACCGAGCGGCACGTGGAACGGCTGGAGGCCCTGACGCGCGAAGTGATCGCTCAACTCCTGGATGCGCGGCTCGTGACTGACGGCGGGGAATGGATAGTCTCCGCTGGCGGGCGGCTCCGTGGGATCCTCACCGCGTTGACCGTGGACTTCGTAGAGGCGCTCGGCTTCCGCGTAGAACGGCTCGAGATCGCGATACGCGATCGGCCAGGCCGGCGACAATCCGCCGTGATGGCGAATCTCTCCGAAGTCGCGTTCGCGGAGCCGGAACAGCGCCGCGCCATAGAGCTTAGTGTTTCCGCCGACGTAGTAGTTGGTGTGCGGATGGAGCGGCTTGCCGTCTTTGTCGTGCCACACCTCTTTCGTGTGGTAACGGGCCTCGACGTTGACGGCACGCGAGTCCCAGTTTTCCTTCTCGCGCGGCAGATATCCGCCCCGCTCCAGGATCAGGATGCGTTTGCCCGACGGCGCGAGTCGGTAGGCCAGTGTTCCGCCGCCGGCTCCG
>JAICEG010000165.1 GCA_025924295.1 Vicinamibacteria bacterium | reverse complement strand
ATGAACTCGCCGCGCGAGGCTTCCGCCCGCCCGAAGAGCAGCGGCCGGTCGAACGTGCCCTGCAACTGAAGATCGGCGCTGGCCGTCAGGCGCACGCTGCTGTTGCGAACCTGCAGTGTCTGCGGCGCCGTGATCTGAATGTCGTAGCGTAGTGGAATGGTTGGCTCTGCCGGCGCGGTCAGAGGCGTCGCCTCGCCGGTCGCGATGTCGAGAAGCCCGCCATTGGAACCGAACGGGCGCAGGTACACCGCGTCATTGACCGTGACGCGACCCGACAGCGTCGCCGACTGCATGGTGCCCTGCAACGAGAGCTGGGCATCGACGAGAGACTGCATGCCCTCGGTGAACCTGAGACGCATGCCCGTCCCCGTCATCGTGATGTCGACCTGACCGGGCATGTAGCCCTGCTTGTCGATGCGCCCGCCGAAGGTGACATCGCCGCGCGCGAGCCTGGCGGTCAGGCCGTCGAGGGTGACACCTCGCGTATCGAACTCCAGCGTACCGCTGATGTTCTCGAGCGCATGCGGCAGTGCGAAATGCCGGATGCGGCCGTCGGTGATATCCAGCGTGCCGCTGACCGCCGGATCTTCGAGCGGACCTTCGAGTGTGGCCGACAGCTGCGCCATCCCCGCGCTGCGGACATTGGTGACAAAGCCCTGGAGCACGGCGAGGTTGGCGTCGCCCGTCATTCGAATGGCGATGCGCGAATCGTGGAGGTTGGCCACGCCCGACACATCGAGCTGTGTGTCCTGGCCCACGATGCGCATGTCGGTCACTCGAACCGAGTGACGATCGAGCGCAAGGCGGATCGGCCTGGCGTTGCGCAGCGCGTAGTCGAAGAGCCGGATGTCGAGCCGATCGACCGTGGCATCGACGAGCAGGTGATCGATATCGGCGAGCTCGCCGACAACGCGCATCGATCAGCTGACAACCGCCGTCGTGTACGGTGACAGCTGTGGCTGGAAGGCACGGACGTACGGGTCGAGAGAGGTGTCGCTGACCGTGATCGACAGCTCCGCGTCGAGTTCGGGCGTGAGCGCGACGCGACCCGACGCGGACACGGCCAGACGAGGCGAGGCCGCCTCGAGCCGAACCGTCATCAGTTTGTCGCCTATGCTCAGATTGCCGACAATCTCACCGATACCTTCGTCGGCGACAAAGACGTCGCGCACCGTTCCGCGCACGTCGTAACGCGGTTCATCGAAGGTCCCGCTGCCCCCCGCGGTGAAATCCAACAGGCCGGCAATCGGGAGCGTCGACTTCTTTGCCACCGCGACTGATTCGAGCGGAATCGAACGCGCGTCGAAGTTGAACGAATAGGTGCCGTTCCAGCCGATGAAAGCGGCTCCCGTTCCACGACCGCTACCCTTGTTCACCTGGATGTTCTCGATGCGTGCCCCCTCCCCTTCGAGGCGGACACCGGCCGTGGCCAACTCGAACGGCTCACCATACGCCACGCCGTCGACAATCTCCATCTTGCCGAAGCCGACGGGTGTGAGGTACCTGCCGTTGACATGGAACTCGCCGTTGAGCGTTCCGTCGACGTCGTAGTCGTCGATGGTGAATGCATGCCGCAGATCCGCGACCGGGCGCCCGGCAATTGAGATCTGCGCGTCGATCTCGGGGCCACCGTCGCTCCGCGGATACCCGATCGAGAATCGCCCGGTCGTTCGAATGCGGGACTCCCCCGAGGCGATGACGACGTCCGTGACATCCACGTAGTTGTTCTGGATGAGGGCCGCTCCGGTGATCGAGCCCCAGACGACATCCCACGCGCGCATCTGCTCGCCAGCGAAGTCCCCCTCGATGCGCGGACGCCTGAATGTCTCCGTCATCACACCGTCGAAGGTTCCGTATCCTCCGATCGGAATGGCCCGCGTTCGAACGCCGAACGCCGTGAGCAGACCGGCAAACACCCGATCGCTCTCCTGCCAGTCGGCGCTCGAGACGTGAAACGGAATCCGTGAGTCGCCGCCGTAGGCGGTCTGCCCTTCGAACTCGACGAGTGTCGACTCGGTGGCCACTCGACTGGGTCCGAGATCGACCTGCTCGGGTCCAAACGCGTACACGATGTCGCCACCAATCGGCACCGGGTCGACGGGTGTCAGCGGACTGAACGGTCCGGCCGGCTGCCCGCGCTTCTCGGCCTCACGTATCCGGTTGAGGGGCATCTCGCGCGTCATCAGCGTCACGCCGTCGGGCGGGACGAAATGCAGTTCACCCTTACCGGTGCGCGCCGAGAAACCACGGATCGGCCACTCGAGTACGTTGTGTCCGGACAGCCGGCCGGCAAGCCTGATGCCCTCGAGCTGTCGATCGTTGCTGAACTCGGTGAGATCGATGTTCTCCCACGACGCATCGAAGGTGGCCCTCGGCGTGACGCCAGGCGTACCGAGGGGAGCCATGAGGTAGCTGAACCAGGCATCGCCGCCGTACAGCTTCGTGCTCGACTCACTGATTCGCAACACCTCGGGGGTCCAGCGCACCGTACCTCGAAGATCGGCGAACTGATAGTCGTTCACGCCGGCCGACACGCTGTGGAAGGTTCCCTTGAGCTCGCGGCCGGTCCGCGTGGTTCCGTCAGCCCGCGGCTCCTTGAACAAGTGAAACGTGCCGAGGAACTCGCTCTTCCCGTGGAGCGTAAAGGTGTCGCCCGCGAAGAAGAGCTGCCGCATCCTCGGGAGATCGATCGTCGACTTCACCTGGAACATCAGTTCCGGGAAGTGCGTCAGGTTGACGTCGCCATTGAGGACTGACTCGGTGCCCTCGGTCTTGAGGTCGATGCGATCGAAGAGCACCCGTCCGCCATCGATCCTGAACGTCGAGGTCATGTCCGTACGGAACGGGACGTATCCCTGGATCGCGGTCACACCGTCGGAGAACTGCGCCTGGCCGACGTACTCACTACCAGGACGTGCCACGGTGACGTTCAGGTTGCGTGCGACGATCCCCCACGGCGTGTTGTGATCCTGATAGGTGAACTCCCCTCGGCCCGCGTACACGTAATTCAGCGTCGTCGTCCAACGGCTCGGCCCACGCGGCCCGCGCGGTGTCAGCTTCGGGAAGCTCTGAGTACCGTCACGGGTGACCTCGACGTGCATGCGCCAGTCAGTCAACTCGATGGTGTCGAAGACGACGCGCCGGTTGAAGAGCGTGCTCCACGGCATGGACACCACGATCCGTTTCGCCGTGAAGAACGGCATGGATTCAGGCGTGAGGCCGTCGATGCGCAGGTCCTCGAAGATGTAGGCGCCGTCCCACAGCCTGACCTGCATGTCGCCGATGTGGAGCGGCCGCTCCAGGTACCTGGTGCCTTGCTCCTCGGCAAGTTTGTGAAGAGCCGGGCCGACGTCTGCCGAGATCGTCGTGACGAACGTCACGGCCAGGATGACGGCGCACACCATCACCGTGCGGCGCACGAAGGTGCGCGCGGCGCGGGTCACCGGATGCGACAGGAGCTCAGAGTATTTCTTCACGTGATCACGACGAGCACGGCATTCGCGTCCACCGGAGCGCCTTCACGGACGCGGACTTCAGCGACCGTTCCGCCACGTGGAGCGCGAAGCTCGTTTTCCATCTTCATTGCCTCGACTACGACCAGGCCCTGGCGTGCGGCCACCGTGGCTCCCGGCGTCACGAGCACTTTGACCACGCGCCCGGGCATCGGCGCCACGATCGCGATCGGACCTGTTGGGTCGCCTGCACCACTACTCGATCGCGAGTGCCGTCGCCCGGGAGCGATCAGGGTGACCGGCACGACGTGACCATCCACGTGAACGAGTCGTGCACCCTGGTCTCGCACCTCGATCGCCACCTCGTGACTCATGCCGTGCGAATCCGTGAGGGGCGGCGCCGAACCCGCGGCGCCTTCCGCCTTTCGCACCAACATCGACCAGCGATCGCCGGCCCGCGCGAAATCCACGATCAGAGGGCGGCCGTCCACTGTTACGGCCCAGCCGCCCCCGGACCGCTGCACGTCGATCGTACGTCGCCGCCGCCCGGTTTCGACCTCGAACCTCACTGGCGCAAGCTCTCCCGTCGTGCGCGCGCCTTCCAGTTCCGATCGGCGCGGGACACCTCGGGATCTTCCCGTAACACTCCTGTTGCGCCCCCCATCGGCGAACCGGTGCTGCCAGCACCCATCGGAGAGGTCAGCCTTTCCGCCGTGTTTCTTACAGCCTCGGCCAGGCACGCGGCCAGGGCAGCGACCTCTTCGAGTGACGGATCGGCCTCGTCGAAGGGCTCGCCAGCACGCTGCTGCAAGAGCTCGTCCAGATAGCCGGTGTGAAATCGAGCCTCCGCAAACTCCGCCCGGGCGAGCAGCCATCTGGAGAATGCAAGAGTGGAGCGGACTCCCTGAATCTCGTACTCAGCCAGCGCCCGGCGCATCCGGGCCGTGGCCTGCCTGCGATCCTCGCCCCATGCGATCACCTTCGACAGCAGGGAGTCGTAATAGATGGGAACCTCGGTGCCCGGCTCGACCCAGCCGTCGTCGCGAACGCCCGGTCCACTGGGAGAACGCAGTGACGTGATGCGACCAGGTGACGGAAGAAACCCCAGATCAGCGTCTTCTGCATAGACGCGGCATTCGATGGCGTGGCCTTTCGGCACCAACGTGTCGCGCGATGAAAGGGTCAGCGGCGCACCACTGGCGATCTGAATCTGCCAGCCCACGAGGTCGACCTCCGCCACCGCCTCGGTCACGGGATGCTCGACCTGCAGCCGCGCATTCACTTCGAGGAAATAAAACCGTCCGTCCTCGTCCAGCAGGAACTCGACGGTTCCGGCATTGGTGTAATCGGCAGCTCTGGCCACGGCAACGGCTGCCTCGGCCAGTTGCGCACGCAGCTTCGAATCCACTGCTGCCGACGGCGATTCCTCCACCACCTTCTGATGCCGGCGCTGGATCGAGCATTCGCGCTCGACGAAAGGAACGATGTGACCGTGATGGTCAGCGAGAATCTGAATCTCGACGTGACGCGGGCGCTGCACCAGTCGCTCGAGATAGACGGACGCGTCGCCAAACGCTGTGGCGGCTTCGGAGCGGGCCTGTCGAACCGCGCTCTGGACCTCGTCGGGCTTCGACACAACGCGCATGCCCTTGCCGCCGCCACCCGCAACGGCCTTGATCAATACCGGGTACCCAATCCGTGCGGCTGCCGAGACGATCGCCTCTTCAGACGCGTTCGGACTGAACGGTGATTCCGTGCCCGGCACCACAGGCACACCAGCCGAGACGGCAATCGATCGCGCAGTCGTCTTGCTGCCGACACGAGCGACGGCTTCCGCAGCAGGACCGATGAAGATCAAGCCGGCGGCTCGGCAGGCCTCGGCGAAGCCTTCGTTCTCGGACAGGAACCCGTAGCCCGGGTGAATGGCGTCAGCGCCGGTCGCTCGCGCCGCATCGATGATGCGATCGATGCGGAGGTAGCTGTCAGACGGTGCATTGCCGCCGATCGCGACCGCCTCATCAGCCATCCGCACGTGACGCGCCTGGCGATCGCATTCAGAGAACACCGCCACGGACCCGAGGCCGAGATCGCGGCACGCGCGGATGATGCGTACCGCGATCTCCCCGCGGTTGGCGATCAGGATCTTGTGCAAGATCCTGGTGATTCTACCTTACGCACTCGCTCCGATCGGCGAGCGATCGACAGCCGATTCGTCCTCGATGAGACGGTCGACTGCGCCCGCGACATCGACTGCCTGGTAGACGTGGACCGACGTTCCGGCGTCTTCACCCGTCCGCTCACGATCGAGCCACACATGACGAAGCCCGAGCGCACGCGCTGGTGCGATGTCGTGATACCAACTGTTCGCGACGTGCACCCAGTGCGACCTCGCGGCGCGCGTCAGCATCTCGAACCCGCGGAAGTGCCATCGTTCCGGCTTGTATCCGCAGACCCGCTCGGCCGTGAGCACGAAATCGAATGGCTCACTGAACAAGCGGTGCGTCGACCAGAACAGGTCTTCGTCACAGTTCGTCAGCACGGCAAGCCGATACCCTCTCGAGCGCAGTTCCGCCAGCATCGGCTCGACATCGTCGAACAGGCGCATCCTCGTCCAGCCGCCTATCAGCAGGCTTCGCGCATCCTGCTGCGTCAGCCGTACGCCGTGCTGATTCGCAGCACGCCCGAGCGCCGTGACGAGCACCTCCTTGTATGACTGCAGCGGGGAGTCGCGCTCGACCTCACGCTCGTGGGCGTGATACGCGTGCGCAACAGCCCGGGCTTGACCACCCAGCGGGCCGAGCACTTCGGTGAACCACGCCCGCCAATCGACAAGCGTTCCGAAGCAGTCAAAGCTGACCCACCGATGACTGACAGACACAACAACCTCCTCGCAACAAAGCCCAGGACGTCTTCGCAGCAAAACGAAAGGGGCCATCACCCTGTTCGGATGATGGCCCCTGGATTTCTAAGAAGGTCCTGATTTACATCATCCGAACGAACCCGGCGGCGCCAGATCAATCCAGCTGTCCGCCTTGGCAACTCGCACGGCAACCGGGCTGGCGACCAGCTCAGTGGCCATGGGTGCGTAAGTTGGGACAGTGGTGAGGTGCACGGTTCGCTCCGAAGATGCGGTTGCCTATGATAACGCCACCGCCAGCGAAACCGAACAAAGAACCTTGGGAGTTGGAAATTGGGAGTTGGGAGTTAAAGCCTAAAGCGGAATATTGCCGTGCTTCTTGGGAGGATTCCGGTCCCGCTTGGTGTCAAGCGCAGTGAGGGTGGCGATCAGCTTCCGGCGGGTCTGCCTGGGGAGGATCACCTCATCGATGAACCCGCGTTGCGCCGCGATGTAGGGATTGGCGAACTTCTGCCGGTATTCGGCCGCCCGCGCAGCTCGTACGGCGTCGACATCGCTCGCGGCATCGAGCTCACGCTTGTAGAGGATGTTCACCGCGCCCTCGGCGCCCATGACCGCGATCTCGGCACTCGGCCAGGCGAAGTTGGCATCGGCACGAATGTGCTTGCTGGACATCACGCAGTACGCGCCCCCGTAGGCCTTGCGCGTGATGACCGTCAACTTCGGCACGGTCGCTTCGGCGAACGCGAACAGCAGCTTGGCGCCGTGGCGGATGATGCCACCCCACTCCTGCACGGTGCCAGGCAGGAACCCCGGCACATCCTCGAAGGTGACGAGCGGGATGTTGAACGCGTCGCAGAAGCGCACGAAGCGGGCGGCCTTGACCGACGCATCGATGTCGAGCGTGCCCGCCAGATGCGCGGGCTGATTGGCGACGATTCCCACCGGGCGGCCGGCTAGTCGCGCGAACCCGACAACCATGTTTTTTGCGAAGTGTTCGTGTACCTCGAGCAGGGCGCCATCGTCGACCACACCGCGGATGACGTCGACCATGTTGTACGCCTGGTTCGCTGACCTCGGCACGACCGTGTCGAGCGCACCGTCCTCGCGATCGGATGGATCCGACGTGACACGACGGGGCGGATCGTCGACGTTGTTGCCGGGCATGAACGAGAGCAGCTCGCGGATCAACTGAATCGCGCCCGCGTCATCGTCTGCCGCGAAGTGCGCGACGCCGCTCTTCTCGTTGTGCGTCAGCGCGCCGCCGAGCTGCTCCTTGGTGACTTGTTCGTGAGTGACGGTTCGAATCACGTCCGGGCCGGTCACGAACATGTAGCTGGTGTCCTTCACCATGATGGTGAAGTCCGTAATCGCAGGCGAATACACGGCGCCGCCGGCGCATGGGCCCATGATGGCCGAGATCTGCGGCACGACGCCCGACGCGAGCGTGTTGCGCAGGAAGATGTCGGCGTAGCCCGCGAGGGAAAGGACGCCCTCCTGGATGCGCGCACCGCCGGAGTCGTTCAGGCCGACGACCGGCGCGCCCATCTTGAGCGCGAGGTCCATGATCTTGACGATCTTCGCGGCGTTGGTTTCCGAAAGCGATCCGCCGAAGACGGTGAAGTCCTGTGCGAAGGCGTAGACGAGACGGCCGTCAACCCGTCCGTGCCCCGCGACGACTCCGTCGCCCGGCACGATCTGATCCGCCATGCCGAAGTCGCGGCAGCGGTGGGTGACGAACGCGTCGGTTTCTTCGAAGGTGTCGGGATCGAACAGGAGCGTGATGCGTTCACGGGCTGTCAGCTTTCCCGCTTCCCGCTGACGCCGAAGCCGCTCTTCGCCACCGCCGGACTCGGCCTGACGCCGCATGTCCGCCAGTTGTGCCAGCGGATCCACCGGGTTCTCGACCGAGCCTTTTCGGTGCGTGCTCACGTTGGACTCAGCGAGCCACTCACACTTTGGCTGCCTGGGCCTTCTCCCAATCCTTCAGGAAGCGCTCGAGTCCGATGTCGGTGAGCGGATGCTTGAAGCACTGCTCGATGACGGCTGCCGGTACGGTCACGACGTCGGCGCCCATGCGCGCCGCCTCGACGACGTGGATCGGATTCCGTACGCTGGCTACCAGTACCTCGGTCGAGAACTCGTAGTTATCGAAGATGTCGACGATCTCGCGAACCAGGGTCATGCCCGTGGTGCCGACGTCATCGAGACGACCGACGAACGGACTGACGTAGCTGGCTCCGACCTTTGCCGCGAGCCACGCCTGGGTCGCCGAGAAGATCAGCGTCACGTTGACGCGATGACCTTCTGACGCGAGCGTCTTGCACGCCTTGACGCCTTCCTTGGTGAACGGCACTTTGACGACGATGTGCTCGTCGATGCCAGCGAGGTCGCGTCCTTCGCGAATCATGCCGGCGGCGTCGGTCGCGACCACTTCGGCGCTGACCGGGCCCTGAACCGTGCGGCAGATCTGCTTGAGGATCTGACGATAGTCGCCGGATTCCTTGGCGAGCAGCGTGGGGTTGGTCGTGACACCGTCGAGGATGCCAAGTGCTGCCAGCGCTTCAATTTCCTTGAGGTTGCCTGTGTCGACAAAAAGCTTCATACCAGTGCTCCGCGCGCGGGGGGCCGCGCTCTACACCATCGGCCGTGTACTAAGGTCAGTGTGTCATCGGCGGCGTCGCGGCGCAAGGCCATCAACGACAACTCCCAACTCCCAACTTCCAACTCCCAAAAGCCGGGAATGGAGACATTGGGAGTTGGGAATTGGAGGTTGGGAGTTCTGTCAGCTGTGAGCTACGTGGTGGCTCGAACGTACTTATTGAACCAGGCGATGGTCCGCTTCATGGCCTCATCGGAAGCCGCCTTGTTGAAGCGCTGCGGCGTCGCATCGTTGTTGAAGCCGTGAACGGCGTTCGGGTAGATGTAGCCCTCGTGCGTCACGCCAGCGGCTTTCATCGCTGCGTCGTAGGCCGGCCATGCGTCGACCAACCGCTTGTCCTCGCTCCCGTGATGCACGAGGACTGCGGCCTTGATCTTCGGCACGTCTTCGAGCGGAGGCGCGCCGCCATAGAACGGCACGGCGGCGGCGAGATCCGAACCCATTCTGGTGGCCAGCGCATTCGAGATGCCGCCACCAAAACAGAAGCCGGTGACACCGAGCCGGCCCGTGCTATCGGGTCGCGACTTCACCCACATGGCGGCGGCGTAGAGGTCTTCTGACATCTTCGCCCTGTCGACCTTCTGGAACAGCTCTCCGCCCTTCACATCGTCTCCCGGATAGCCGCCGACCGACGTCAACCCATCGGGCGCAAACGTCATGAAGTTCTCGAGCGCGAGGCGGCGTGCGATGTCTTCGATGTGCGGGTTGAGACCGCGATTCTCGTGGATGACGAGGATCGCCGGCAGCTTGTTGGCGCCGGCGCTGGTCGGCCGCACCAGGTATCCCTTGATGCTGCCGTTGCCATTCGGCGACGGCACGGTTGCGTACTCGGTCTTGAGTCGCGAATCCGATGGAGAGACCTGCTGCGCGGCAGCATAGTTCGGCATCAACTGGTCCACGATGGCCGCGGCCGCGACAGTCGATACTGCCACTTTGTTCACGCGGCTCATGAAGGACCTGCGATCGATCTCGCCGTGGATGTACTGGGTGTAGGCTTCCACCGCCTCGGCAGGTATCTGTATCTTCGTCTGCTCCATGGCCTCTGGCTCCTTTCGCAGATTCCTTGTATGTGAAGACGGATGAACGCGGCGAAGAATATCACTCCATGACGGCCGCCGTCTTGCACCCTACGGCTGAGAAGCCCGCCT
>JAICEG010000164.1 GCA_025924295.1 Vicinamibacteria bacterium | reverse complement strand
GGTTTGGGAGTTGGGAATTGGGCGTTGGGCGTTGACAGGGCCCCCTAGACAAGCCCCGCCCTACGTTAGCGATTTGCCGTATCATCCGTCGCGAGGAATTCATATGCGACACCTTCGTCATCACGCCCGCTACGTAGCCCTTGTCTTCCTGGTCGGCACGGTCGCCGTTTGGCCGATCGTCGCGGCGACACCAACCGCGCGGCCTGAAGAGGTCGGCCTGTCCGGCGAGCGCCTGCGCAAGATCAATGAGCTGATGCAGCGGCACATCGACGCCGGCACGTTCTCCGGCGCGGTCACGCTCGTCGCGCGTCACGGCCGCATCGCGCACCTCGAGGCGCAGGGGTTGATGGACATCGAGTCGCGCAAGGCGATGCAGAAGGACGCGATCTTCCGCATCATGTCGATGACCAAGCCGGTCGTAGGCGTCGCGACGCTGATGATGATCGAGGAAGGCAAGGTACGCCTGACCGATCCGGCCTCGAAGTTCATCCCCGAGCTCAAGGATCTGAAGGTCGCGGTCACGATGCCACCGACAGGTGCGCCACCGCCTCCCGGGACTCTCGAGCGGTTCTATGCCGTGCCGGCCGAACGAGAGATCACTGTTCGCGACCTGCTGACGCACACGTCCGGCCTGGTCAGCGGCGGCGTCAGCAATCGTGAAGCGCAGAAAGTCGCGCTCAAGGGCAAGGAAACGCTTGCGGACTACCTGCCGCGCCTTGGCGGTGTGCCGCTCGCCTTCCAGCCCGGCACGCGGTGGGCCTACAGCGCACAGGCCGGCTTCGATGCGCTCGCGCGCATCGTCGAGGTCTCGTCGGGCATGCCGTTCGATAAGTTTGGCAGTCAGCGCATCTTCGGCCCGCTCGGCATGAAGGACACGTTCTTCTATCCGGCCGAGGGCAACCCGCGGATGGCGACGCTGTATCGCCGCGGTGAGAAGGGGCTCGAGAAACAGAACAACCCAGGCTTCATGAACGGTGCCTACTTCTCGGGTGGCGGCGGGTTGATGAGCACGGCGGAGGACTACCTGCAGTTCGCGCAGATGCTCCTCAATGGCGGTGAGCTGAACGGGAAGCGACTCCTTGGTTCGAAGACGGTCGAGGTCATGAGATCGGTGGCGGCGCCCGACACGCTGCCCGGCCGGCCGAAGGGTGAGGGCTACGGGCTCAGCGTTCGCGTGGTGAACGATCCGATCGCGCGAAGCTCGTTCATGTCGGCCGGAACGTTCGGCTGGAGCGGTGCGTTCGGCACGCATTTCTTCGTCGATCCTCAGGAGCGCATCGTCGGAATCCTGATGACGCAGACAGCGGATCAGCAGGTCAGGCTCGACTTCGAGAACGCCGTGATGCATGCCATTGTGGGAAGCCCGGTGCCGGCTGGGTCGCACTGATCGGAACACCCAACCTCCAACTCCCAACTCCCAAACAGGCTGGATACCCCAACTTTGGGAGTTGGAAATTGGAAGTTGGGAGTTTCCAAGCGAAAGCCCATAGTTGTAGGATTCCCTGAGGACCGAAAAGGAGACCGCCCATGAGGATCCGGGTTACTGGCCCTGTTGCCGTTGTGCTCTCGGCGACGATCGGGCTCACCGTGGCCACCGCGCAGACGCAGGCTCCCGGCGCTGCGCCGACCTCCGCTGCCACGACAGCCAAGCCAGTGGCGAAGACGCCCTGGGGCCATCCCGACCTGCAGGGGACATGGGACTATCGGACGATCACACCACTCGAGCGGTCGCGCGAGCTGGGCACACGTGAGTTCTACACCGAGGAAGAAAAGAAGACGCTCGAGGCGCGCGCCGGCCGGCGGATGGACGGACCGCCGGAAGAGATTCGTCCTGGCCTCACGCACGCGCAATATGCGACTGATCCGGGGCGTTTCGTTGCCGACGGCTACCGCACGTCCTTGATCGTGGATCCGCCTGACGGCCGCATCCCCGCGGTGACCGCCGAAGGCAAGGCGCGGCAGGCGCGTGCGCCGAACCGCGCAGGCACAGTGAACGCGTCGTGGCTCGACCGCGGCAATCAGGAACGCTGCATCACCTACGGGCTGCCAAGCGCCAGCTTGCCAACGCTGTACAACAACAACATTCAGATCGTGCAGTCCCCGGACAACGTGGTGATCGTGCACGAGATGATTCACGAGGCGCGCGTCGTTCCGCTCGATGGCCGGCCGCAGTTGAACAAGGACGTCCAGGCCTGGATCGGATCGTCACGTGGACGCTGGGAAGGCGATACGCTCGTCGTCGAGACGACGAATTTCAACGGCAAGAACAACTACCGCGGTTCGACGACCGGCCTGCATCTCACCGAGCGTTACACGCGCGTGGCCGACAACCGGCTCGAGCTGCGGCTGACGGTCAGTGATCCGACCACGTGGGAGAAGCCGTGGACGGTGCTGCTGCCGATGCGGCCGACCGAGGGCGAGCTGATCGAGTACGCGTGTCACGAGCACAACCTGAGCATGGTCAACATCCTCGAGGTCGCGCGTGATGCTGAGAAAGCGGCTGCCGCGAAGGGCCAGGCTCCAAGCGGCGGAGACCCGGCTGACGACAAGCAGGAGCGCTGATCGCCAGCCCTTGCGAACAGGGAATCAACGAACCATGAACAGATCACGAGTCGTCGTCGCCGCGCTCATATTCGCCGCGAGTGTGTCGGTATCGCTTCGCGCCCATCATTCGTTTGCCGCCGAGTTCGACGCCAACCAGCCGGTGACGCTCAAGGGAACTGTCACCAAGATGGATTGGGTCAACCCGCACACCTGGATTCATCTCGACGTCAAGAACCCGGACGGGACTGTCACCAAGTGGATGATCGAAGGCGGGACGCCAAACACGCTGGTACGCCGCGGTTTCACGAAGGCGTCGCTGCAGGCAGGCACCGAGATCACGATCGAAGGCTATCGCGCCAAGAACGGCGCCAATCGCGCCAACGGTGCGGACATGATCCTGCCTGACGGGAAGCGACTGTTCATGGGATCGTCCGGCACCGGTGCGCCGAAAGACGGACCCGAGAACGAAAAGTAGCAATCGTGGACGCGGACCGTCGCCGGCTCCTTCAACTGATCGCGTCCAGTTCTCTCGTTCCATTCCTCGAACTTCCTGACGGTTGGGCCGATGCCGCGCATGCGTCGGCCCAGTCATCCGCGACACCACCTGATTCCGAACTGATCGCATCAGCGGCCGAGGCGTTGTCCGTGTTCGACTTCGAGCCGGTGGCCAGGGCCAAGCTGCCGCCTTGGCACTGGGCGTGGCTGTCGACGGGCGGGGATGGCAGCGAGACGATGCAGGCAAACCGGGAGGGGTTCGAGCGCTATCAGATTCGAGCTCGTCGCCTGGTTGACGTCAGCAAGGTCGACACATCCGTTCGTCTCTTCAACCAGAGTTGGGAGACACCGATCTTCCTGAGCCCGGTCGGAGGTCATCGCACATACAACCCCGACGGAGAGCTTGCGACAGCGCGTGCAGCGAAGTCGAAGCGTCACCTGCAGGTGCTCTCGACCGTGACGACGACATCGGTTGAGGATGTGAATGCGGCGCGCGGGGAGCCGGTCTGGTTTCAGCTGTATCAACGCGACGAGTGGGGGCAGACACGACAGCTGATCAAGCGTGTCGAATCTGCTGGTTGTCCGGCTCTGGTGTTCACCGTCGATCTGCTTGGCGGGCGCAACATGGAGCAGTTCAACCGCGTGTCTCAGCGCAACCGGCAGCAGTGCGGCGCCTGTCACCTCAACGGTCAGCCGTTGACCGATCTGCGCAACCGTCCGATGTTGAATGCGCTCTCGGTCTCTGCCACGCCCCAGCCTGAGATCGGCACGCCGACCTGGGACTACGTCAAGCGCCTGAAGGATGCGACCGGCATGAAGCTGCTGGTCAAGGGTATCGTCACGCGCGAGGATGCGGAGCTGGCGATTCAGAATGGCGTCGACGGCGTGTATATCTCCAATCACGGCGGCCGCGCGGAGAACAGCCTTCGCCCGACGGTTCAGTGCATCTCGGAGGTCGCGGCCGGTGTCGCTGGACGTGCGCCGATTCTCGTCGATGGCGGGATTCGACGCGGCACCGATGTGTACAAGGCGCTGGCACTCGGCGCTACCGCGGTTGGTGTGGGTCGCCCGTACATGTGGGGGCTTGCATCGTTTGGCCAGCCAGGCGTCGAGGCCGTGCTCGACATCCTGAGACGCGAGTTCCAGTTGATCATGCGTCAGTCGGGCGTGACGAGCGTGCGCGGCATCGGCGCGACTCAAATCGTCGACAGACAACGTTCGTAACGTCTGCCACTGTCGTAGTCTCCGGCTTCAGCCGGACCGACCGGGGGAATCCACATGAAGCGTGTTGCTTCTGCACTCGTCCTTGCCGTGCTCGTGGCTGCGTCGCTGGTTCGCGCGCAGCAAACACCCGCATTTCCTCCCGTCACCGAGGAGATGCTGCTCAAGCCGAGCGCGAACGACTGGCTGATGTTCAGCCGCACCTACGACGCGCAGCGCCACAGCCCGCTCGAGCAGATCAACACGAAGAACGTCAGCCAGCTCCGCGAGGTGTTCAAGAAGGAGATGCCCGCCGGCGTGCAGGAAAGCATACCGATCGTCTATCGCGGCGTGATGTACGTGCTGATGCCCGGCAACACGCTCCAGGCGCTCGATGCGACGAACGGAAACCTGATCTGGGAATACAAGAGGCCGTCGGGAGCCACGAGATCGAAGGCGATCGCGATCTATGAAGACATGATCTTCAACACGACGCCGGACGGATTCATCACCGCCATCGACGCGCGCACGGGTCAGCTGCGATGGGAGACCAAGTCGTCGGGTCGTCTGACTGCCGGCGCGATCGTCGTGGAGGGCAAAGTGCTGACCGGACGCGCGTGCGCCCCGCGCCGCGAGGACTGCTACCTCGCGGCTCATGATGCGAAGACCGGCAAGGAAGTCTGGCGCTTCTACACCGCGGCCGCGTCCAACGAGCCTGGCGGCGACACGTGGGGCGGCGCACCCGATGAGACGCGCGCGGCATCGACCTGGGCGCTGCCCGGCGGCTACGACCCGGTCCGTCGTCTGATCTATTGGGGCGTAGCGAACCCGACGCCGAACACGCGTGCCGATCGACACGGCGGCAACACGAACGCGATTCCCACCGAATCTCCCGCCGATCTCTACAGCAACTCCACGATCGCGCTCGATCCGGACACCGGCAAGCTGCGTTGGTACTACCAGCACCTGCCCGGTGACGACTGGGACGAGGACTACCCGAACGAGCGCACGCTGCTGCGGACGACGTTCAATCCCGATCCCAAGTTCGTGAAGTGGATCAATCCCGACGTCAAGCGCGGCGAGCAGCGCGATGTCTCCGTGATGGTGGGTGAAGGCGGCGGCATTTTCGTGATCGATCGCAGCAACGGCCAGTTCCTGTGGGGACATCCGTTTCCGTTCGACACGCCGGACTTCCTGATCTCGAACATCGACGGCCGGACCGGTCGCGTCTCGCTGAACAAGGACAAGTTGTTCAAGGGGCCGAACGATCGGCGCGTGATCTGCTACTGGAACACGCGCAGTTACTGGCCGACGGCTTACCATCCGGGCGTCAACTCGCTGTTCGTGCCCTACGTCGAGAACTGCCTCGACATGACGACGGCAGGGCCGGGTAATGAACCGCGAGAGCGTCGTGTCGGCATCCCGCGTCCGGGATCGGATCCGAATACGTGGGCCGGGCTGATGAAGATCAACATGGCGACCGGCGAGATGAAACCAATCCATGCCGGTCGAGCGCCGAGCAACGGCGCCGTGTTGAGCACGGCCGGTAACGTCGTGTTCTGGGGCGACCTCGATCAGAAGTTCCGTGCATTCGATGTTGAGAGCGGCAAGGTGCTGTGGGAACAGACGCTCGGCGGGCCGGTGCAGAACAGCACGATCACCTACTCGGTGAACGGCAAGCAGTACATCGCCGTGCTGACTGGCAGCGGCGCGCTCAGCGGCGGGCTCATGGACCAGGCCGGAATCAAGCCGAATCGCGCCTACAATTCCCTCTACGTTTTCGCACTGCCTTGATTAACTCCCAAGCTCCAACTCCCAACTTCCAAGCATTGGAAGCGGATGGGAGATTTGGCAGTTGGTAGTGGGCGTTGGGAATTGACAGTGACCTGTAGGCCGGGTCCTGCTCTGTGGACCCGGCGTGGAGTGTTCATGATGACGAATCGCCGAACGTTCCTCATCGCGTGTTCGTCTGGAGTTGTGACCCTTGCGCTCACCGTGCCGGTGCTATCGCAATCTGGTGCCTCGTCTGCAGCGCCTCCCACTGCGCTGATCGAAGACCTGGTCGCGGGTAATCGCATCCTCGCGATGGAAGGCGTGCTCGACGGGATGGGGCATATCAGCGTTCGTCATCCCAGTCGCACGGATCGCTTCTTCCTCGCGAGGTCCATGGCGCCGGAACTGGTGACAGCTGCCGACATCCTCGAGTACGACCTCGAAGGGCAGCCGATCGACGCGCGCGATCGCACATCGTATCTCGAGCGATTCATTCACAGCGAGATCTACAGGGCGCGGCCCGACATCCGCGCCATCGTGCACTGTCACACGCCGTCGCTGATTCCGTTCGCGGCCTCCGACGTGCCGCTGCGCGCGATGTATCACATGGCCGCGTTCGTGGCTGAGGGCGTGCCGGTGTGGGATATCCGCAAAGCGGGTGGTGTGACCGACCTTCTCGTCCGCGACGCCAAGCTTGGCCGCGCGCTCGCGCAGGGTCTTGGTCAGAAACCTGCGGCACTGATGCGTGGCCACGGCGCGGTGGTCGTCGCCGGCTCGATCCCCAACGTCGTTGGACGCAGCATCTATCTCGACGTGAATGCCAGAGCGCAGTCGCAGGCGATCGCGCTCGGCGGCAAGATCACGTACGTCGAAGCAGACGAAGCGAAGCTTCGGATGGGCGACACCAACGAGTACTCGCGCGCCTGGGATCTCTGGAAGCGCAAAGTCGCCCGCTGACCAGGACGAGCGCTCGGGTGTGCTGAGCGCCCTCCGAGCTTTTACGTAGATTCCGCTGTAACGGTCGAGGTCGTCTGCTCCATCACGACCTCGTACCCATTCAGCGTACACGCGCAGAGTACGAATCCGGCGGTTTCGTCGTTCATAGTCTGTCCTCCACTACTCCTGCGCGCTAATCAATCCTCCATCTATGAGCGATCGGCTCAACCTTGAATACCCCGCCCGGCGTACGCGCCGCAGGCAGGTTCACCTTTGGCTCTCCGAGCGCGAATACACCTGGCTCAAGGCAGAAGCCGAAACCAGAGAGCAGAGTCTGTCTGACGCGATAAGACAACTGATTCGGACGCAGATGTCGACGTCTTCACGCAGCGTCACCGCGAAGGTGTCACCGCTGTCACCTGCTCAACGGAAAGGCTCGGTTTGAGAGAGTGGGTACCGATCCAGTACCCAGAGTCTTGCCTCCCTTGCAACTGCTCTCTAGTCTCTAAGCTCTCGCTTCGCAGCATTCAGCGTACTGCTGTCCGTTCTGCGCAACGCCCGTCTTGAGGTGTCGGGGTACGTCTGTTTGCCGGTCCACGGTTCTACCAACGAGGCCCCACAAAGGAGCAAGTCATGAAAGTACTAGATCTGAATCAGAGTCTCGACGTTTCGAATTTCGAGGCGCTCGCGGCGAATGCCAAGAATCCTGTTGTGGGCGAAGCCCAAGTGAGAGCCGCACACGAGGCAGCCCTTCGTACGCAGATCGATCAGATCAGGGAATACGCCAAGACCAATGCTTCCGGCCCGCTGGTGCGTGCGAACAAGGATCTCCTGGACCAGGCCAACGTAGAAACATGGACCGCGGGTCCAGGTGACTTCAGCATAAGCTCCGCGTACGGGTGGGCGGTTGGCGGAGGTGTTCCCTTCATGGGCATGGTCCCACTGGCCTTTTTGTTTGGCGGCACAGGGTCAAGCTGGAAAGCCTGGGCAACCGGTACGCAAGTCACCCTGGGGTCATTCGTGCTGAACCCGAACACGATCTGTTTGTCGAACGAGTTTCGCACCGAGAACAGCGGCATCGGCGTTGTCCGAAAGGGGCCGTGCAATTTCACGGCGAGCGGCGGCGGCGCCGGTATATCCGGTGTCACAGTGTCCTTCTACTCAACCAAAGGAACCTTCTGGGGTACGGTCACGGGCTCGGGTGCATTGATTGGCGGTTTCAGCATCGAAGGTCAGCTTGATTTGGTCTGGCAGGGCTGGAAGCAGTAGCGGGCGAGCGGCGGTGCAGTGGAGACTGACTCACTATCGGTGTCCACTGCACACGCGACGAGATCTCCGCGACTGAGGTTCACCTGTCTTGATTCGCCTGACGCGCGAGAGGCTGGGGGATGACGAACTGCTAGTATTCGCACATCGTGCGTATCGCAGTCTTGAACGACGTGCATGCAAACATGCCAGCCCTCGAGGTCGTCCTCGAGGAGGTGCGGCAGGCTCACGTCGATCTCGTCGTGTTCGGTGGCGACGTGGTGCCCGGTCCGATGGTACGCGAGACGCTCTCGTGCGTGTTGCACCTCGATACGCCGACGCAGTTCATTCACGGCAACGGCGAGCTGGCCGTTCTCGCGCAAATCGAAGCGCCAGACCCTGGTGCCGTGACGTATTGGGGAACCACCGGCGGCGCGCCCCTTCCTGAACCATTTCGTGACGTCATTCGCTGGACGGCGCGGCACGTGCAGCCGGACTACACGCGTGTGCTGGCGGACTGGCCGCGTACGGTTCGCATCGAGATGCCCGAGCTGGGTAGCGTGTTGTTCTGTCACGCCACCCCGCACAGCGAGACCGACGCCTTCACTCGGTTGACGCCTGAGGATGTCCTCCTGCCGGTCTTTGACGGCCTTGGTGCTTCGCTCGTTGTGTGTGGCCACACGCACATGCAGTTCGATCGAATGATCGGGTCCACCCGTGTGGTCAACAGCGGGAGCGTCGGCATGCCATTCGGGCGCACCGGGGCCGACTGGCTGCTGCTTGGGCCCGGCGTCGAGCTGCGCAATACCTCCTACGATTTGGCGGATGCCGCCGAGCGTATTCGGGCAACCGACTATCCACAGGCGGAAAATCTGGCAACCTCCCTCCGGCAACCACCGTCAGAGGACCAGATCCTCGAGCAGTTCACGCGGATCTCTTTCTGAACCGGTTGACCGGAACCTTGCCCGAACGTTGTCGTAAATAAGCGCATATGGCGATACCGCCCGTTCTCCGACGCTTCACGCACGCCCCGATGTTTACCGCGATCGCCCTGATGACCCTGGCGATCGGCATAGGTGCCAACACGGCCGTCTTCAGCGTCGTCAACGGCGTCTTGCTCAAGCCACTGCCGTATCCGGACGCCGATCGGCTCATCGGCATCTGGTATTCCGCGCCCGGTGCCGGCTTCAATACCGGCAACCTCAACGTCTCGCCCAGCATGCTGTTTACCTTCCGCGATCAGGGGCGTTCGTTCGAGGAGCTTGGTCTGTGGGCGGGAGGCAGCGCCACCGTGACCGGCTTGGCCGAGCCTGAGCAGGTCCGCACCCTGCGGGTCACCCATGGGGCGCTCGATGCGCTGCGTGTCCCGCCCGCACTCGGACGATGGTTCACGCTCGAAGACGACACCACGGGAAGCCCGGAGACCGTCATCCTCATGCACGGCTACTGGCAGCGGCGGTTCGGAGGTGACGCCTCGGTCATCGGACGAACGATCAGCATCGATTCCGCGCCACGCGTGGTGATTGGCGTGATGCCTGCCGGGTTCCGCTTCATCGACAGCGACGCCGAGATGATGGTTCCGCTGCGCTTCGATCGCAGCCGTGTGGTGCTTGGCAACTTCAGCTTTCAAGGTGTCGCACGTCTGAAGCCCGGTGTCACGGCCGAACAGGCGAACGCCGACGTCGGCCGGCTGCTGCCGATCTGGCTCAAGGCCTGGCCGGCGCCCTTCGGCCTCGATTCGAAGGTGTTCGAGAACGCCCGCCTGTCGCCCGCGCTGCGGCCGCTCAAGGAAGATGTCGTCGGTGAGGTCGACGACATCCTGTGGGTAGTCATGGGCACGATTGGAGTGGTGCTGCTGATCGCGTGTGCCAACGTCGCCAATCTGCTGCTCGTGCGGGTAGAAGGCCGACAGCAGGAGCTCGCAACACGCGCGGCCCTGGGAGCCGCGTGGAGCCGCAT
>JAICEG010000163.1 GCA_025924295.1 Vicinamibacteria bacterium | reverse complement strand
TCTCCCCGGCACTGATCGAAAGTAGTGATCCCAGCCCACGGCATGTCGTGGGAGAAGGCTGAAACCGTGCATCGTCGTTTCTCTCTAGCAAGTTGGGTGGTGACGGCCGGTATCTGCTGTGCAGGTACGGCGTCGGCACAGGAGCGACAGACGACGCAGCCTTCTGCCGCGCAGCAGGAGTCGCCGCCCCTACGGGAAATCGGCGGCCGGCTCGTGTCCTCAGGAGAGACGGTTGTCGTCAAGGGCGAACTCGACGAGCCGCCGCGCGCATCGTCCATTGCCACGAAAGTCGAGACACCGCTCCTCGAAACGCCACGCAGCGTCACCATCATCGATCGGCAGACGCTCGACGACATGTCGGCGATCAACATCACCCAGGGGCACGACTATTCCGTCGGAATCACGCCGCAGGACGAGCGCGGGCCCGCGTTCGCCCGAGGATTTCCCGTCGACTTCTACGACCTTCGCCGTGATGGACTTCGTACCTACTCGTGGAGTGTCCGCGAGCCGGTGGCGCTCGACCGCATTCAGTATCTGCGTGGACCGGCATCGGTGCTCTACGGAGACGGAAGCCCGGGCGCGCTGATCAACCTCGTGCTCAACAAACCGATGCCAGTGCGACGCATCGATATCAGCGGCAGCGCCGGCAGCCCGGGGCTCGGACGTCTCAGCGCTGACGCGACCGGACCACTCAACGCGAACCGAAGCGTACGGTATCGACTGATTGCATCGGGAGAATGGCTCGAGAACGGGTTCGACAACGGTGAACGCCGGTTCACCATCTTTCCCTCACTGGCTGTCGACGTCGGATCGCGATCGACGCTGACCTTCGACACGGAAATCTATCGCCAGCGCGGTCGCAACTACCGGCATACGGTTCCGGCAACTGAGGACGCCCAGCGTGGAGACTTCACCGGCTACCCGTGGGACTTCAGCGTCGCGGCGCCGGAGGATGGGTGGAGTGGTGGGAACGTGTCACCGGGCGTCCGGCTCGATATGGGCCTCGGCCGACAGACATCCCTTCACATCGCCGGTCGCTACACGAGGATCGATGGAGACCTCGATCTCCAGGCGCTCATCGGGTTGTCGCCTGATGGCGGCACGGCGTTGCGGTACCACTATCGCGAGATCAGCACGTGGGATGAGTATCAATCGGACGCTTTCGCGACGACGACCGCACGTACGGGGAGCATCGAGCACAAGCTGGTTGGTGGCATCGAAGCAGGCGTCAGCACGACTGATAGCCAGATCGGGTTCGGTCCGGCAGCGCCGCTCGATATCGACAATCCCGAATACGGTCCGCCGCCGTCCGCGCCGGAGTTGGCGCCCACTCGCTTCAATGTGACCCGCGTTGGCTTTTACGCGACCGATCAAATGCGACTGTGGCGGAACGTTACCGTCGTCCCCGGTCTTCGCTGGAGCCACATCGACGTGGATGACAAGGTCGCAGCCACGAGAACAGGTGCGACCGAGTCAGCTTCAACCAAATCCCTGGTGTCGCCGAGCATCGGCGTCGTCGTGCTGCCACGAGCGTGGTTCTCGCTGTATTCGAGTTATACGCAGGGTTTCGAGCCGCCTGTGCCAGGCCAGTACCTGGAGAACGGACTCGCCCCGGCGCTCTCCGAGAACTGGTCGATCGAAGCCGGAGCCAAAGCCGATCTCATGGGGCCGCGACTCAGTGTCACTGGAGCTGGCTTTCGCATTCGGCGGACGAACGTTCCTGAACCCGACGCGAGAGGTTTCTACCGGCAGATCGGTGAGGGCGAGAGCCACGGGCTCGAACTGGAAGCCATCGGTGCGCTGACCCCTGGCCTGACCACGCGCGCCGGCTACGCCTGGACGCGCACCGAGATCACGCGTGACACTCTTGGCGCCACCGGCCGTGAGTTGCCGAATGCGCCGCGGCACAAGGCCAACCTGTGGGTCCGGTATCGATTTGCACGGTACGCGGTTCGAGGATTGATGGTTGCGGCAGGTGTCGTCCACGAATCCGATCGCTTCACGAACCGCGACAACGCGATCACCGCGCCGGCGTACACGCGGTTCGACGCCTCGTCTTCGTGGCCGCTCCCGAGCCGCCGTCTCACACTGGGCGTGGTCGCGGAGAACCTGACCAACCTGCGCTACGTGCGGTCCGGGGCCGGAGGCGTGCTTTTTGCCGGGCCGCCGCGCCGCCTGGCCGTCATGATGACCTCCTCTTTCTGACTGAAGACTGTCCAGCCTCATGCGTGACTCGCGACTTCTGCTCGTGCTCGTCCTGGCGCTCGCGATGATGGCGCCATCGATGGCGCAGGCCCCGCAGCCAGCGCCATCGGCCGAGGTACCGACCGTCGCAGCGCAGCAGAGCGTGCTCTTCCTGGCGATCGACGATTTCACGCGTCCGTACATGCGGTTCATATTTGAAGCGTTCACCGACGCGGTGATGACAGCCGCCACTCCACCGGCGATCTACTTCGAGTCACTTGATGCGTCACGGTTCGAAGAGGCGGAGCACCTCGAGAATCTCCGCGAGTGGCTGCGTCGCAAGTACCGAGAACGGCACATCGACCTGATCTTGCCGATTGGTGAAGACGCGCTCGACTTTCTGGCAGCCGCGCATGGCGAGCCCTGGCCCGACGCGCAGGTGCTCTATTTCGAGTCCGGGAGTGTTCGGGTCGACACTCGCAGCACCCTCCCGAGAGCCGGGGGCGTTCTGCTCGAAGACCCGTTCGCGGCCCAGATGGAAGTGGTCAAAAAGGTGTTGCCAGAGGTGAGGCGAGTGGCGCTGGTGTACGGTGCGTCTGCCATCGAGCTCGCCCGCTGGCGCGGCTACCCGGGCAAAGTGCGAGAGGCCGGTCTCGAACCAGTCGAGTTGGTAGGCATCTCGATGGAGGAGACGCATGCCGCCTTATCCCGGTTGCCGGACACAAGCGCAGCGCTCGTCCTGGCGCCGATCGTCGACATGAAGGGGAACGTGGTCTCACCGGTCCACGTCTGCGATTCGATCGCGGCGGCGGGGACCGTGCCTGTCTTGAGCTTCGAAGTGAACAATCTCGGGTGCGGTGCCGTTGGCGGATTGCTGCGCGACTGGTCGCGCGTCGGCCGCATTCTTGGTGAAGAGGCACTCGCCCGGCTCGCGAGTCCATCGACAGAGGTCGTGACCGTCCCGGTTGCCAGATTCACCACGATGGCATTCGACGACCGCCAGCTTCAACGCTGGAACATTCCCGAGCGCCGGCTGCCGCCCGGGGCCGTCCTGCGATTTCGCGAGCCGAATTTCTGGCGCGACCGTCGCGGGCTGGTGATCGCCGTCGTCAGCGTGACGCTGTTGCAGACGTTCCTCATCGCCGGCCTGGTGTTCGAACGAAGACGGCGCCGGCAGGCGGAGATCGATTCGCGGCGCAACCTGACGGCGCTCGCGCACCTGGATCGACGCGCGGCCATGGGTGAACTCGCAACCTCGCTGGCGCACGAACTGAATCAGCCTCTCAACGCCATCCTGCAGAACGCCGGCATGGCCCAGATGCTCCTGACCTCGACGACCGTGCCCGCCGAATTGAGTGAGATGCCCGACATCATCGGCGACATTCGCAAGGACGACATTCGGGCCAGCGAGGTCATTCGGCGCATGCGCGGGTTGTTGCAGAAGCACGAACTGGAGGCGCGTCCGCTCGACCTCAACGAGGTCGCGGAAGAAACCGTTGCCATCGTCCGCCCCGACGCACGGTCACGAGGCATCGAATTGGAGGCGAGCCTGGCCGATGGCCTGCCCCGGATCCGGGGCGATCGGGTTCATCTCCAGCAGGTGTTGCTGAATCTATTGATGAATGCGATGGACGCGGTTTCCTCCATGCCGCCAGAGCGCCGGCATGTGCGCGTCCGGACCGTGCAGAGTAACGGGGACGCCCGGCTCGACGTCGTCGATACAGGTATCGGTATCCCGCCGGATCGAGTCCGGCAGATTTTCGAGCCGTTCTACACCACGAAAAGCGAAGGGAGTGGGATGGGGATGGGGCTTGCCATCGCCCGTGGCATCGTCGAGGCCCATGATGGCCGCATGGGAGCGGAAAACAACGCGACCAGCGGGGCGACCGTCTGGTTCAGCGTGCCCCTCGCTTCGAATCGAACCAAGGTGCTATAGCCGGCCTCTCCCCGCGCCTGTATTCTGCACGGCGTTCGTCGGTCGCCTCTGCACGGTGATCAGCCGGACCAGAACAGACGGCACCTCGTGCTGAATAGCCAGAGCGCCACGCCCCCGCTCGTCGTGGTCATCGAAGACGACATCGCCTCTCAAACGACGCTCGCCCGAGTGCTGCGCGTTGGAGGCTATACGGCGGCCACGTATGCGTCGGCCGAGGAATACCTCGCCTCGCCGCCGCAATCCTCCCCGATCGGGCTGCTGCTCGATGTTCATCTCAGTGGGATGTCCGGTCTCGACCTTCAGCGCCGCCTCAGGAACGAGGGATCGACGATTCCCGTCATCCTCATCACGGCGTTCGACGATGCCCGAAGCCGGGCACAGGCGGAAAGCCTGGGGTGCGTGGCGTACTTGTCCAAGCCGTGCGCCGCGGAAACCATCCTCGCGCTGCTCGGACGACTGCCGAAGAGCCCGTAGAGTCGGGCTCGGGCCGTCACGCCGCTCGACCCGCCGAGTAGTACCAAGGGGCAATTGAAGCTGCTCCGTCCCGATTCTAGACTGCCCAGCCATGAGAACCAGCCTGGCGCTTGCCGTAGTCTGTCTGATTGCGTCTCCCGCATTCGCTCAAGTCGATCAAGTGACGACCCCGCCACCGAACCTCGTGGTGTCCAACTACGACAACGTCCCTGTTGGACCCTTCGGTGGACTCGAGGGCGCCGCGTACGTCGCGCGGGTCGGCGATCCATCGGCGGCGTGGTTCAATCCCGCCGGACTCGCACGGCAGAACACCGCGCAGATCAGCGGCAGCGCCGGGGTGTATCAGCGAACGTCGATTACACCGGAGGCGCTGCCGAATCGCGGCGGTTCGTTTCAGCAGCTCCCGAATTTCGTTGGCTTCACCTTTGCGCCGCGCCCCCGTGTCACCGTCGGCGCTGCGCTGGTCACGAACAATGCCTGGAACCAGGAGACCGACTCCGAGCTGATTACGCCGGTGGCGGGAGGTCAGCAGCGGTTCGCCTACTCCGCAGATTCGAAGTTCGAGCGCCGGACCCTCGCATTCAGTGCTGGTTACCAGGGCGAAGGCGCGTGGCGCTACGGAGGAGGCCTGGCGTTCTCGCTGATGAGCCTGCGCATGGTGCAGAGCACGAGCGATCGCATCGGTGATGCCACGGGACTGCGATCGCTTCTGGTCGCTGCGCGGACCTCAGGGTCTGCCTTGCAGCTTCGTTCGCAGGCAGGCGTGCAGTACGACACCTCGCGGTGGCGGTTCGGCGGGGCCATCCGCACGCCGGGGCTGACGCTTCATCGCAGCGGCGTCGTGACGCTCGACGGACTTCTCGACGCGGGCGCCGTGTCGCTTGGCGCGTCGGTCTTCGATCCCGAAGCCGAGTTCGAATATCACCTGCCGTGGGAATTTCAGGGCGGCGCGGCATGGGTGCGCGATCGCATGGAGATCGAGATCAATCTGCAGGCGTACACATCCATCGAGGCGTACTCGATGGTCTCGACCGGTGAACCGGTTCTGGTTTATGGCGATGCCGGTGCCAACCGGCCGCCGACGGTCATCTCCCAGCCGTTTCCCGGCTTTACCTCCGCCTCGGACGGCGTCGTCAATGTGAGTGTCGGTGGCCATATCCGGCCGCTGCAGGGCCGCGATCTGCGCGTGCACGCCGGACTCGGTAGCAATCAATCGCCGGTGGGTGCCGAAGATGTGGTGTTCAACAAGGTCGATCTGCTCAACTGGACACTCGGCGTCAGCGGTTCATTGGGCAGGTTTCAGTTCGCAGCGGGCTTTAATCACCAGTCGGGCAGCGCCGATGACGTCAGGCTGCGCAACCTGCTCAACGGGCAACTGGTGCAGTCGACGATCGACGTCGGCATGACTGGCTTCATCTACTCGCTCGCATATCAGTTCTAGAACTCAGGGAGCTGTCAACTCCCAACGTCCAATTTCCAACTCCCAATTCCCAACCCGACAGCGCATGAGCGTGGGCGTTGGGAGTTGGAAATTGGGAGTTCGAGTTCTAGCACCAAGGGACGATTGAACCGCTGCCACTGGGTCCTTACAGTGTCGTTCATGTCGTCGATGTGTCATCACACTCCGGCTTCATCGCGGCCAACGCGGTCACGAGATGTCGCGGCCGCGATGCCATCAATGCGGCGGCGAACCGCGCAAATCCGAGGCGATGCCGGCGACGAGCCACCGGTGTCGGAGTTGCAGTTCGAGTCGACGTGATGAAGCACATGCAGCTCTCACTTGTGGCACCTCTCACTCTGTGCTGCCTGCTGGCGTCGTGTGCTGCGCCGCCGGAAGGAACTCGACCGGAAGCGGCTCCCGCTTCGTCGGCGATACCCGCCGACGCGTTGCCGTCGTGGAACGAGGGCGCCGCCAGACAAGCGATCGTCGACTTCGTCGCACGAACGACACAACAAGGCGGCCCCGATTTCGTCCCGCCAGCCGAGCGCATCGCGGTCTTCGACAACGATGGCACGTTGTGGTCCGAGCAGCCGATGTACTTCCAGCTCGCCTTTGCACTGGACCGCATCAAGGCACTCGCTCCTGAGCATCCTGAGTGGAAGACGACGCAACCGTTCAAAGGTGTCATCGACGGCGACATCAAGGCGGTGCTCGCGACCGGTCAGGGCGGGTTGATGCAGATCCTGGCCGCGAGTCATGCGAACACCACGACCGAAGAGTTCGAGCAGATTGTCACGGCTTGGATCGCCTCGGCGCGGCACCCGGGGAGCAAGCGTCGCTACGACGAAATGGTGTATCAGCCCATGCTCGATGTGCTGACGCATCTGCGAGCCAACGGTTACAAGACCTTCATTGTGTCGGGAGGTGGCGTCGAGTTCATGCGGCCATGGGTGGAGCGCGTCTACGGCATTCCGCCGGAGCAGGTCGTTGGCAGCCGCATCAAGGTGAAATACGAACCGCGCAACGGCGCGCCGGCGCTCTTGAGGCTTCCGGAAATCGATCTCATCGACGACAAGGCCGGCAAGCCGGTCGGCATTCATCAGGTCATCGGCCGGCGCCCGACGATTGCGTTCGGCAACTCCGATGGCGACTTCGAGATGCTCGAGTGGACGACGAGCGCGAAGGGTCCGCGCCTCGGGGTCATTGTTCATCACACCGATGCCGAACGCGAGTGGGCGTACGACCGCGACTCGCACATCGGACAGCTGGTGCGCGGCCTGGACGAGGGTCCGAAGCGCGGCTGGGTCATCGTCGACATGAAGAGTGACTGGAACGTGATCTATCCCTCGCAGCCTTGAGCAATGCATAGCGCTGGGAACCAGCAGGCGGCCTCAGGTGATCTGAAGGAGAGACTTGTATGAGCAGTGGAACTAATCGTGTTCTTGGTATTGCGCTCGGCCTGATCGCAGGGATGACCTGGGGTGCCGATGCGGCGTACGCACAGGCCGCCAGGACGAACATCGTCATCATCTGGGGTGACGACATCGGCCAATCCAACATCAGCGCCTACTCGCACGGTGTGATGGGCTACAAAACCCCCAACATCGACCGCATCGCGAGGGAAGGCATGATGTTCACCGACTACTACGCCGAGCAGAGCTGCACGGCGGGGCGGGCGTCGTTCCTCACGGGTCAGTCAGGCTTGCGCACCGGCATGACCAAGGTCGGCCTCCCGGCCGCAACGCTGGGCCTGCAGAAGGAAGATCCGACAATCGCCGAGATGCTGAAGCCGCTTGGCTACGCGACGGGACAATTCGGCAAGAATCACCTCGGCGATCGCAACGAGTTCCTGCCCACGGTGCATGGCTTCGACGAGTTCTACGGCAACCTCTATCACCTGAACGCGGAAGAAGAACCGGAAACCCCTGACTATCCCAAGGACCCGGCGTTCCGCGCCAGGTACGGTCCGCGCGGTGTGATGGACTGCCGGGCGTCGGACAAGGATGACGCGACCGTCGATCCGCGCTTTGGCAGGCTCGGAAAGCAAGTCTGCAAGGACACCGGCCCGCTGACCAGGAAACGAATGGAGACCATCGACGACGACATTGCCAATCGCGCAGTCGACTTCATCCAGCGGCAGCAGAAAGCCGGCCGGCCGTTCTTCGTGTGGGTCAACTTCACCCACATGCATTTCCGCACCCACACCAAGCCCGAGAGCCTGGGCCAGGCCGGAGTCTGGCAGAGCCCATATCACGACACGATGATCGACCACGATCGCAACGTTGGCACCGTGCTCAAGGCGCTCGATGATCTCGGCATCGTGGACAACACGTTCGTCATGTACTCGACCGACAACGGCCCGCACATGAATAGCTGGCCAGACGCCGCCATGACGCCGTTTCGCAACGAGAAGAACTCGAATTGGGAAGGAGCCTACCGCGTGCCGATGATGGTGCGCTGGCCGGGGAGGATCAAGCCTGGGCAGATTTCGAACGAGATCGTCGCGCACCACGACTGGTTGCCGACGCTGTCGGCCATCGCCGGCGACGCGCAGGTGAAAGAGAAGCTGCTCAAGGGATACACGGCAGGCGCCATGACGTACAAGGTCTATCTCGACGGCTTCAACTTGGTGCCGTACCTGACCGGGCAGGAAGCGAAGGGCCCTCGGCAAGCGTTCCTGTACGTGAACGACGACCAGCAGGTCACCGGCTTGCGCTACGACAACTTCAAAGCGGTCTTCATGGAACAGCGAACGGAGGGCACGTTGCGCATCTGGGCGGAGCCGTTTGTCACGTTGCGCTTCCCGAAACTCTTCAACCTCAGGACTGACCCGTACGAACGCGCGGATGTCACCTCGAACACTTACTATGATTGGGTCATCGATCACGTGTACCTGTTCGTGCCCGCTCAGGACTATGTCGCGCAATTCCTGATGACATTCAAGGAGTACCCGCAGCGGCAGAAGGCCGCCAGTTTCAATCTCGATGAGGTACTCGAGAAGCTGCGGAACAGTGGCAGCAAGTGACCATCAAGCGCGCGGAGCCAGTCAGATGAGCAAGTCACGTCGCAAGCGATCCAAGTCGGCGGTGCGCTCCTCTCCTGTCCGACGATGGAGGATGTGGACCGTTGTCGTGTTGGTCGCAGGCATGGCGGCGTATGTCCTGAGCACGATACAAGCGAACCGGACACAAATGCCGGCCGCGAGCACGACGCCGTCCGTGTCAGCGTTCCTGCAGACGGCCGCAAACACGGCCATGCCTTCCGGTCCGCCGCCGGAAGGCATGGTGTGGGTCCCTGGTGGTGAATTCTCCATGGGCGCGCAGGACCCACCGGACATGAACGATGCGGTCGGGATGCAGGCGACGACTGATTCGCGTCCGATCCATCGCGTGTACGTCGATGGGTTCTGGATGGACAAGACCGAGGTCACCAACGAGCAGTTCGCCGCATTCGTCAAGGCGACAGGATACGTGACCGTTGCCGAGCGGACGCCGCGCGCAGAGGATTTCCCAGGGGCACCGCCGGAGAACCTCGTTGCCGGCTCGGTGGTCTTCTCACCACCCGCTCATCCCGTCCCGCTCCACAACCATTTTCAGTGGTGGTCGTACGTGAACGGCGCGAACTGGCGTCATCCACTCGGATCGGACAGTTCGATTGCTGGAAAGGAAAGGCTGCCCGTCGTGCACGTGGCGTACGAGGACGCCGTGGCGTACTCGAAGTGGGCAGGCAGGCGTTTGCCGTCCGAGGCTGAATGGGAGTTCGCGGCGCGCGGCGGGCTGAGCGGGCAGGTCTATCCCTGGGGCAACGAGTTCACGCGTGAAGGTCAGTTCATGGCGAACAGCCACCAGGGCCATTTCCCCGATCACGATAGTGGAGAGGATCACCACGTTGGCATCGCACCAGTGGCGCAGTTTCCCCCCAATGCGTACGGTCTTTACGACGTGGGTGGAAACGTCTGGGAGTGGGTCACTGACTGGTATCGTCCCGACTACTACGCGCAACTCACGTCAGAGGGCAGCGTTGCCCGCAATCCGCAGGGGCCAGCCTCCTCATTCGATCCATCGGAACCGGGTGCGCCCAAGCGCGTGATGCGCGGCGGGTCGTTCCTGTGCACGGATCAGTACTGCTCTCGCTACATGGTCGGCAC